>CAMBNY010000018.1 GCA_945869165.1 Comamonas sp. lk
CCGACTTTTTTGCGCACATCGTCAATCGCCTTCAGGTCGTCGGTGATCTCCACGCCATCCACCACTAGTCGGCCTTGCTGGTGTTCTTCCAGGCGGTTGATGCAGCGAATCAGTGTGGATTTACCCGAGCCCGAGGGCCCGCACACCACAATGCGCTCGCCAGCGCCCACTTGCAAGTCGATGTCGCGCAACACATGAAAGTTATTGCCATACCATTTGTTGACTTTGTCGAAGGTGATGATGGGCTCGGTCATGGCTGTCCTTAACGCTGTTTGCTTTTGTTCACTTGCGCTTCAATCCATTGGCTGTAAAGCGACATCGCATAGCAAAACACAAAATAAATCAGGGCGATAAATAAGTAGCCCTCGATACGGAAGGGGCGCCAGTCGGCTTCAGAATTCATGGCCATGCCCATGGCGCCGGTCAGTTCGTAAAGGCTCACGATAGCCACCAGCGAAGTGTCTTTGAACGTAGAAATAAAGTTGTTCATGATGCCCGGCACCACCATGGCCAGCGCTTGGGGTAGCACAATCATGCGCTGGGTTTGCCAGTAGCTCAGCCCCAGCGTGGCAGCCGCTTCCATCTGGCCTTTAGGAATGGCTTGCAAGCCGCCGCGAATCACCTCGGCCATATAGGCGGCTGCAAACAAGGTGATGCCCGCCAGCACGCGGATAAGCACATCGATATTGAAGCCTTGAGGCATCAAGAGCGGAAACATGAACGAGGCCATAAACAACACCGAGATCAGCGGCACGCCGCGAATCAGCTCCACATAAACCGTACACAGGCTGCGGATAGCCGGCATGCCCGAGCGCCGCCCCAGCGCGATGCACACCGCAATCGGGAAGGCCATCACCATGGATAGCGAAGCCAGCAAAATCGTGAGTGGCAGCCCGCTCCACACATCGGTTTCCACAAAGCGCAGCCCAGCAAAGCCGCCGCGCATGAGCGCCAAGTACAGCACCAATACGCCCGCCCACAAGGCCACCAGCCAAGGCCGCCAAAACGCGCGGGTACAACTGGCCAGAATCAATCCCAGCAACATGGCGGTACACAGCAAAGCGCGCCAGTGTTCTTCATGCGGGTAGCGGCCAAACAAAATAAAGCGAAACTTCTCGCGCACCACGGCCCAGCAAGCGCCGCTGGCTGCGTGGCAGGTTTCGTAATTGCCGTACCACACGGAATTGGTAATAGCCCACTGAAAAAAGCGCGGCAGCAGCCACACCAAAATCAGCCCGATCAGCAGCGTACCGGCGCTGGTTTTCCAGTCGTGGAATAAATTGGCTTTGCACCATGCCGCAGGCCCGCTGTTGGACTGCGGGGCCGGGCGGGGCGCGATGGCGTTAAAGGTGGACATATGTGCTTTGTCCTTAACGCTCTTTGATCGCGGCGCGCGCGTTGTACCAGTTCATGAGCAAGGAGGTGAGCAGCGATGTGGTGAGGTACACCAGCATGATCAGTGCAATACATTCCACCGCGCGGCCCGTTTGGTTGATGGCAGTATTGGCAATCGAGACCACATCCGGGTAGCCAATCGCCACGGCCAGCGAAGAATTTTTGGTCAGGTTCAGGTACTGGTTGGTCATCGGCGGAATGATCACGCGCAGGGCTTGGGGCAACATCACCAGCCGCATGCTTTGGCCTTGCGACAAGCCCAGCGCGCTGGCCGCTTCGGCCTGGCCCAGGGATACCGACTGGATGCCGCCGCGCACCACTTCCGCCACAAAGGCGGCGGTGTAAATCGTCAGGCCCACCAGCAGCGCTAAAAATTCAGGCGTCAGCGCGCCGCCGTTTTCAATTGCGAATTCGCCTTTCATCGGCGCATTGATCTCGGTAGGTGCGCCGCCCAGCAACCAGCCGACGAAGGCGCCTATAAATACCCAGACCAGCGGCGCCCAAAACATGCTCTGTGGCAGACCCGTTTCTTCAAAACGCCTCCGCGCACGGCCACGCCAGAGCCAGCCTGCGCAAACACCCGCCAGCAGCCCCCAAGCCGCCCAGGCATGGCCGCTGACCCATACCGGAATCGGAAAGTTCAGCCCGCCTTTGCTCAGGAATAGCGGCCCCAGCGTCCAGGCCTCGGTGGCAGCAGGCAGCACTTCGGTAAAAAACAAATACCACATCAAGAGTTGCAGCAGCAGCGGGATGTTGCGGAAGATCTCTACGTAAATACGGCATAGGCCGCGTACCAAAGCGTTGCGCGAAAAGCGCCCTATGCCCAGCAAGGTGCCCAAGAGCGTGGTGAGCACCATGCCCAAAATGGCGACACGCAAGGTATTGGTCACACCGACCAAATAGGCCTGCAAATACGACTCGCCCGAATCAAAGGCATACAGGCTCTCGCCGATATCAAAGCCCGCTGTGCCCAGCAAAAAACCAAAACCGCTTTGGATGCCACGCTGGCGCATATTCGTGGCGGTGTTGTGCGCCAAAAACCAAACAATGAGCGCGATCACGCCCACCGCCAGCACTTGGTACACCAGCGCGCGAAAGGCCTGGCTGCGCCAGGACCAGCGGTTTTTTGCGGGAGGTGTGGGTGCTGCGCTCATACAAGGATGTGCTTATTTAGAAAGGGCCTGCATAAGTCTGTCATCGCGAGGAGCGCAGCGACGCGGCGATCCACCATCGCAAGCTGGGCAAGCAAAAATGGATTGCTTCGCTGCGCTCGCAATGACGAGTTTGCACTTAGGTAGAGCTTTCATAGCTGGTTTTGCAATCACCTGTTACAGAAAAAGGGCAGTGCAAGCTAATGTGCAACTGCCCTTGGGTCTGTGCTAGGCCGCATGCGGCCCGCTAGCTTAGCGGATGGGTGGAGCGTACTGGATGCCGCCTTTGTTCCACAAATTGTTCAGGCCGCGTGGCAATTGCAGGGCTGATTTGGGACCGACATTGCGCTCAAAAATCTCGCCATAGTTGCCGGTGGCTTTGATGGCATTGGCCAGCCACTCTTTCTCCAAGCCCAGCAACTTGCCGGTATCTTCGGTGGTACCCAAAATGCGTCCGACGATGGGGTCTTTGCTATTGGCCTTCAGGTCGTCCAGGTTGGCTTGGGTCACACCGTTTTCTTCGGCTTCCAGCAGGCCGTAGATGGTCCACTTCACAATCGCGGTCCACTCGTCATCGCCGCGGCGCACCATCGGGCCTAAGGGCTCTTTGGAAATCAGCTCGGGCATGATCAGGTGGTCAGCAGGATTTTTAGCAGACTTGTTACGCACCGAAGCCAGGCCGGACGCGTCGGTGGTGTAGGCGATACAACGGCCTGAGAAGTAAGCACCTTCCACGGCATCGAGCTTTTCAAACACCACGGGTTTGATGTTCAAGGCATTGGCTTTGGAAAAATCGGTCAGGTTTTTCTCGGTGGTGGTGCCCGATTGCACGCACACGGTTTGGCCTTTGAGCTGTTTGGCGCTCTTGATCTTGCTCTTGACCGGCACCATAAAGCCTTGGCCGTCGTAATAGACCACGGCGGTTTGGCTCAGGCCAATCGAGGCGTCGCGGGTAAGGGTAAAGGTGGTGTTGCGCGAGAGCACATCGACTTCGCCGGACTGCACGGCGGCAAAACGGGCTTGCGCGGTCAGCGGTACAAATTTGACTTTTTCCGGGTCGCCCAAGGTGGCGGCGGCTACGGCGCGGCAGATGTCCACATCGATGCCAGACCATTTGCCATTGGAATCGGCTGCGCTAAAACCGGCCAGACCGGTGTGTACGCCGCAAATCACTTGGCCGCGTGCCTTGATGGCATCTAGGGTTTTCCCTGCATGTGCAGGTGCAGCGGCCAGTATTGCAGCCAGCGTAAATACAGCGCCAAGGCCGTGAACGGGTTTGAATTTCATAGTGAACACTCCAAAAAAACGGGGGATGCTCCAGGGTTGTGGGCCTGACAGCGCTAGGGAAGCGGAGCCGCCATTGTGCCCCACCGCGCGAATATAACTTTACAAAGTTGCGCTGGGAAGAATAAGGTAATTCTGAGGTCGCAGCGTCTGGCCGTCCCAAGCGTGACAGCGCGCATTGCCATGCTGCGCTGCGCCGCTTATCTTCAGCCCATCTTTGCAGCCGCACAGGGTCTGCGCCACAATGAAGTGAGATCGTCATAAAAGGGATAAGCATGGCAGATTCAGTTGACAAAGCCCATTACCGCTTCTGGCCCAAACGCCTGCCCAAAAACATTACCCCGCCGCAAACCGCTTTATGGGACAACCTGGCCACCAGCGCGCGGCGCTATCCCGGCAAAACTGCGATTAACTTCTTTGGCCGGCAAACCCACTACGCGCAGCTGATGGCGCATGCCGAAGCTTTTGCTGCCTACTTGCAGGGCCTGGGCGTGCGGCCCGGCGACCGCGTGGTGCTGTTGATGCAAAACTGCCCGCAATTGGTGATCGCGCATTTCGGCATTCTGCGCGCCAATGCGGTGGTGGTGCCAGTAAACCCGATGAACCGGGCCGAGGAACTCAAGCACTACATCCTGGACCCAGAGGCCAAAGTGGCGGTGACGACTTCTGACCTGGCCGGTGAATTAGCCTCCGCCAGCAATGCCCTGCCAGCGGGCCAAGGCTTGGCGCATGTGGTGGTCAGCCATTTCACCGACGCCTTTGACCCGGCAGAGGGTGACGATGCGCCGCCCGCCGCCTGGGCCGATTGGTTGCTCACCCGCCATGCCATGCCTGCGCTGCGTGGTGGCCAGGTACATGCCTGGGCTGACGCGCTGGTCTGCACGGATGCACCGTCTGCGCTGCAAGTCGGTCCGGACGATTTGGCGGTGTTGCCCTACACCAGCGGCACTACCGGCCTGCCCAAGGGCTGCATGCATACGCACGCCAGCATCATGCACAACGCGATTAGCAGCGCTATGTGGGGCAATGGCAGCATGGAAAACACCACTTTGATGGTGGTGCCCATGTTCCACATCACCGGCATGGTCAGCCTGATGCACACCAATATTTATTGCGGCGCGACCATGGTGCTGATGCCGCGCTGGGACCGCGAACTGGCTGCCCGTCTGATCGCGCAATGGCGCGTGACGCACTGGACCAATATCCCCACCATGGTGATCGACCTGCTGGGCAGCCCGAATGTGAACAGCTTTGATTTGTCCAGCATGGTCTATATCGGCGGCGGTGGGGCCGCTATGCCGCAAGCCGTGGCGCAGCGTTTGCAAGAGCAATATGGCCTGCGCTATGCCGAAGGCTATGGCCTGACCGAAACCGCAGCGCCTTCGCACAGCAATCCGCCTGATGCGCCCAAGCAGCAATGCCTGGGTATTCCCTTTATCGGCGTGGATGCGCGTGTCGTGGACCCGGACACGCTACGCGAAATGCCGGTGGGCGAGTCGGGCGAAATCATCATGCGTGGCCCGCAAATATTTAAAGGCTATTGGCGCCGACCCGAGGCCACGGCACAGGCGTTTGTCGAGGTCGATGGGCATGTGTATTTCCGCTCGGGCGATTTGGGCCGCGTCGATGAAGATGGTTATTTCTTCATGACCGATAGGCTTAAACGCATGATTAACGCTTCGGGCTTTAAGGTGTGGCCTGCGGAAGTGGAGGCGCTGATGTTTCGCCACCCGGCCATTCAAGAGGCCTGCATCATCGCCACGCACGATGCCTATCGCGGTGAGTCGGTTAAAGCCATGGTGGTGCTGCGCGGCACGTACAAAGGCCAGGTGCGCGAGCAAGACATCATCGACTGGTGCCGCGAGAATATGGCCGTCTATAAAGTACCGCGCAACGTCGAGTTTTTGGACGCACTGCCCAAAAGCGGGGTCGGCAAAGTGATGTGGCGTTCGTTGCAAGAGCAAGAACTGGCTCGGAGCACGGCGGGTGACAAAACTGCCGGCTAATCCGCTGGCGCCGCGCAATTGCATACTCCAAACCGTCTGCGCATGACACACTTGCAAGTGTTCTTCTTTCGTATCGACTTGGCACATTGACCAAGATGACTTTTCTCATTGAAACCAAGAATGTATGTATGACCGCATCGCACCCGCTACCCACTGCACCACTCGCATCCCTGGGCTTTGACCCGGCGCGCAGCGCGCGTCTCTTGGACACTTTGCAGGCCGAGGTGGCCAAGGGCCGATTGCCCGGCGCGGTGGCACTAATTGCCCGTCAAGGCAAGGTGGTGTTGCATGAGGCAATAGGCCAGCTAGACCCGGCCAGTGGTGCGACGATGACCAAGGACGCGATCTTTCGCATTTACTCCATGACCAAGCCTTTGGTGTCGGTCGCTACCATGCAACTGGTAGAGCAAGGACGTTTGTTTTTGAGTGACCCTGTGGCGCGCTACCTGCCTGCTTTTGCCCAGGTGCAAGTGGCGCACATGGAAAACGGGCAGATGCAATTGCGCGCACCGCGTGCGGCCATCACGGTCTATGACTTGCTGCGCCACACGGCGGGCATGACCTATGAATTTTTGGGCCAATCGCCGGTGCAAAAAATGTACGACGAAGCAGGCCTGCGCACCACTGCGCGCGGCCACAGCAATGCGCAATTTGCCGAGCTGCTAGCCAGCATGCCGCTGATGTTCGAGCCCGGCAGCATTTGGGAATACAGCCGCGCTACCGATGTGCTGGGCGCGCTGCTCGAGGTGGTCTCGGGCCAAACTTTGGGCAGTTTGTTGCAAGACCAGGTGCTTGGGCCTTTAGGCATGGTGGATACCGCTTTTTGTGTGTCACCCGAGAAGCAGCACCGCATTGCGCAGGCCTTTGCGCACGACCCCGATGGGGGTACGCCTATGGATTTGATCGATCTGACCGAAGTGCCGCAATTGGAGTCCGGCGGCGGCGGCCTGGGCGGCACCGTGGCGGACTATGCGCGCTTTTGCCAGTGCATGCTCAATGGCGGCACGCTGGACGGCCAGCGCCTGCTCAGCCCACACACCGTGCGTTTTATGACATCGGACCACCTGGGTCGCATCGGCCAAAACCGCACCGAAAACGCCGGCAATATGCTGGCGCCGGGTACTGGCTTTGGACTGGGCTTTTCGGTGCGCTCAGCCGCCGGTCTGGATACCTTGCCCGGCAGCGTGGGGCTCTATTCCTGGGGCGGTATCGCGGGTACTACGTTTTGGGTGGACCCTAAAGAGGACATGTTTGCCATCCTCATGATCCAAGCCCCCAACCAGCGCGAGTACTACCGGCCCTTGTTCCGCAACATGGTGTATGCGGCGATGGTCAGCTAAGTGCCGCGGCTTGTTGGCGATCCATGACTTCATGCCACCATGGACTGCCGCGTCGCTTCGCTCCTCGCAGTGACGAGATTTGCCTCATTGCGAGGCCGAAGGCCGTGGCAATCCACGTGCTGATGCGCTAAAGACGCTTCTCTAAAGTCTGGCTATTCGTCCGCTACTTGCAGCACCAGCTTGCCAAAGTTCTCGCCATTAAATAGTTTGAGCAAAGCTTCGGGGAAGTGCGCAATACCTTCGACGATGTCCTCTTTGCTCTTCATGCGGCCGTCCTTCAGGTAGCCGGCCATCTCTAGCACCGCCAGGTGGTAGCGGTCTGCGTAGTCGAAGACCACAATGCCTTCCATGCGTGCGCGGTTGACCAGCAGGCTGAGGTAATTTTTCGGACCAGCAACGGCGGTGGTTGCGTTGTACTGGCTGATGGCGCCGCAAATAATGATGCGGGCTTTGCGGTTGATGCGGGCCAACACGGTGTCTAAAATTTCGCCGCCCACATTGTCAAAGTAGATATCCACGCCCTTGGGGCAATGTTCTTTCAGGCCTTCGCGCACCGCGCCGGGGCCGGCTTTGTAGTCGATGCAGGCATCAAAGCCCAGCTCGTTTACTACCCAGTCGCACTTGGCTTTTCCACCCGCAATGCCCACCACGCGGCAACCTTTGATCTTGGCCACCTGGCCCACGGTTTGCCCTACCGCACCGGCTGCGCCTGACACTACCAAGGTCTCACCGGCCTGGGGCTGGCCCACGTCCATCAAACCGAAGTAGCCGGTCATACCCGGCATGCCCAGCACGTTGAGCCACTGCGTCAAGCTGCCCATGCGCAAATCAATTTTCACCAGGCCCGAGCGTTTGAACTCGGCAGCCCCCAGACGCAGATACTGCTGCACGCCAAAGCCCGCGATCACGGTATCGCCCACCGCGAAATGCGGACTCTTGGACGCAATCACCCGGCCCACACCACCGGCCCGCATGACTTCGCCGATGGCCACCGGCGGGATATAGCTGCGCCCCTCATTCATCCAGCCGCGCATCGCCGGGTCCAGCGACAAGGCCAGCGTTTGCAAGACCACGCCACCATCCTCAGGCTCGGCCACCGCTTCGGTGGTGGCGCTCCAGTTGTCCCGCGTAGGCAGACCCACCGGGCGCGAGGCCAGGCGGAATTGGTGGTTGGTGAGGGAGGATAAAACGGTGTCGGACATAGGAGTAGCCTTCTTTGGGGCGGGTGAAAAAGGGCTGATACTAGTGGCATTGAGGCGCGGGCTTGGTTACCGAGGCGACATGAACGCAAACTTCATTTGCCTGCTTTAGGCCCGCTCCGGTGCAATCAGGCGTACGCTTGGGAAATAGCTTGTATAGCGCCGCACATCGCGCGTGAGGACCGGCAGACCCGCCACCGCAGCGTGTGCGCCTATGAAAAAGTCTGCAAGCACATTGCTTTTTGCGCCACCTTGGCGGCGGTATTGCACAAAGGCTTTGCCTGCCAAAAATAGCGCTGGCTTGGGGGTTTCGACCACGGGTATTTGTAAGTTGGCAAGTGTGCTGTCCAGCGCTTCAACCGTGCTGAAGGTGAGCGAGAGTTCAGCATAAATGACTGGGTTGATGATCAGCCGGTGAATTTGCGCCTGGGCGCGAAGTTGTGCGATGGACCAGTCAGCCCAATCCGGGTCGTTTTCAAGCACGTCCACGAGGACGTTGGTGTCCACCAACATGGCTTAACTACGCAGCAGAGCCATCAGGTCTTTAGTACGCCAAGGCACGTCCGCTTTGCCCCGGGCAGCCTCAAAACGGTCTGGCTTGGTTTGCGCTTTGCGGGAAGTGCGGCTGGCGGGGGCTTTTTGTAGTACGACTTCGCCGCTTGGGTTCACTGCAAAGTCGATAGCGCTGCCCGGCAGCAAGCCCATGGCATCGCGAATCTGTTTCGGGATAGTGACCTGGCCTTTAACTGTCAGCGTGGTGCTCATAGGTGCTCCTTTCAATTCTTACCAAATTCTATCGCGGTAATACTTTCATTATGAGCGGGCATTGTTGAGGGAACATCTGCATAAGTCCAAACTCGTCATTGCGCGCGCAGTGAAGCAATCCACTTTGGCATTCCAATCTGGTACCTATGGATCGCCGCGTCGCTGCGCTGCTCGCGATGACGGACTTATGCAGGCCTTCCTTAGCTTAGGCGCCACACCTGATAATCACGCCTCGCAGCGCATTTCGTCCGCTGCACACGTACCTTGTCGCAGCAGCCATGTCCTTTACCTCCGCTTTCCCACCCCCGCTAACCCACCCCACCCAGCTAGACAGCAGCCTTCGCACTCGCGGCTACGCGGTCCTATCGGCGCCGGATGTATACGCCCTTGCGCAAGCCGATGCTGCGCATTTGCAAGGTTTTAGGACGCTGTGGGACGACTTGCCACCCGATGGCTATTTGAAAGACGGTGGGCGTTACCGGCGCAGGCGGCATAGTTGCTTTGTGGTCGAGGCCGATGGCGGAGCGCAACAGGCGCCGCACCGCCCGCACTGGCAACCTTTGGAATACAACGCGCTGCACGGCGGCATGCAGCGCCACTTCGAGCCGATGGCCGATGCAATGGCCGCGCACCCTGACTGGCTGGCGTTACTGCAATGGTTAGGTCGCGTAGCCAGCAAACTGCGCGGTGTGCAAACTTGGTATGCCGAGGCGCACCAGTTCCGCATCGACACCACCGACGGCATTGGTCGGCCCACGCCCGAAGGCGCGCACCGCGATGGTGTGGATGTGGTGGCGGTGTTTTTACTTGCGCGCCAAGGCATCAAAGGCGGCGAGACGCGGGTGTTTGAGGCCGACGGCCCCAACGGACAGCGCTTTACTTTGGGCGAGCCCTGGTCGGTACTCTTGCTAGACGATGCGCGCGTGCTTCATGAGTCCACGCCCATCCAACCCCTGCAAGCCGGTGGCTACCGCGACACGCTGGTGGTGACCCTGCGTGCCGGGGGTTTTCAGGGCGACTAAGGCTCTCGCGGTTTTAGGCCTGTCGCTCAAAAATCGCGGCAATACCTTGTCCGCCGCCAATGCACATCGTCACCAGCGCATAGCGACCGTTGATGCGCTCTAACTCATACAAAGCTTTGACGGTGATAAGCGCGCCGGTCGCGCCAATCGGGTGGCCTAGCGAAATGCCCGAGCCATTGGGGTTGACCTTGGCCGGGTCCAGGCCCAGGTCGCGGGTGACGGCGCAGGCTTGCGCGGCAAAGGCTTCGTTGGCTTCAATCACATCCAAGTCATTGACCGAGAGGCCGGCTTTTTGCAGCGCCAGTTTGCTGGCAGGTACCGGGCCGATGCCCATGTACTGCGGGTCCACACCAGCATGCGCATACGCCACCAAACGCGCCAGCGGCTTGAGCCCGCGCGCTTTGGCCACACTGGCTTCCATCAACACCACCGCCGCCGCCGCGTCGTTAATGCCCGAGGCATTGCCCGCGGTCACGGTGCCGTTTTCTTTCACGAAAACAGGTTTTAATTTGGCCAATTCAGCGGCAGTGCAATTGGGGCGGAAATGCTCGTCGGCGGCGTAGGCCACATCGCCTTTGCGGCTTTTGAGGATGACGGGCATGATCTGGCTGCTGAAGTAACCGGCCTCGGTGGCGCGTTGCGCGCGGTTGTGGCTTTCGACGGCCAGTGCGTCTTGCTCGTCGCGGCTGATGCCCCATTTGGCGGCTATGTTTTCTGCGGTCACGCCCATGTGGATATTTTGGAAGGGGTCGTGCAGCGCGCCGACCATCATGTCGGTCATTTTGGCGTCGCCCATGCGCGCACCCCAGCGCATATTGAGGGAGGCAAAGGGCGCGCGGCTCATGTTCTCTGCGCCGCCGCCGATGGCGATGTCGGCATCGCCTAACAAAATGCTTTGGCTGGCGTTGACGATGGCTTGTAGGCCCGAACCGCACAAGCGGTTCACGTTAAAGGCCGGCGTACCCTGGCCGCAGCCGCCACCGATGGCCGCAACACGCGAGAGGTACATATCTTTGGGCTCGGTGTTGACCACATGGCCGAAGACCACATGGCCCACGTCCTTGCCGTCTACCTGCGCGCGGGACAGCGATTCGCGCACCACTTGCGAGGCCAACTCGGTGGGCGCGATGTCTTTGAGGCTGCCGCCAAAAGTTCCAATAGCGGTACGCACCGCGCTGACTACAACTACTTCACGGGACATGGTTTTTCCTTGGTTTCAAAAATAAAAAGTGGGGGCTATTAGGCCTAAACAAGACTGGATTTTCCCGGTCCATGCGTACAGGCGGCTTACGCCCTTGCCGGGCTCAGCCGCGCACGTCGGCCACCGGCTCGGCGCCAAAGTCGGCCCGCTCCAGGTAGGCCAGGATGCGCGTTGCCGCCTCCGCCGGGCTGCTCAGCATGCCGCGCTCGTGCATAGCTTGGAAGTTGCCAATGTCCGGAAAAGCCTGCGGGTCGGCACTGCGCAATTGCACTTGCATATCGGTGGCGATGACGCCGGGCGCCAGCGAGCAGACTTTGGCGCCGTGGGCTTGCAGGGCCTCTTCCATAGCCAGGCTGCGGCTGAAATGGTCCAGGCCCGCTTTGGCAGCGCAGTAGCTGGCCGAGGCGGCCATGGCGCGTCGGCCCAGGCCGGAGGAAATATTGAGCACCTTGCGCGGCGCCGTCCAATGGCGCGTCGCGCCCAAAAATGCTGCGCACAAAAGCACCGGCGCTTCCAGGCCCACACGCAAGGCATTGGCCAGGTCGGCGGACTGCCCATCGCGCACCGGGGCCAGGGCGGAGATGACGCCCGCGTTATTGATCAGCGTGGCCGATTGCAAGGCCGCTGGGTCTTGCGCTTGCAGCCAAGCACTTAAGCGCGCCGCAACCGGGGCCGCATTTGCCAGGTCTGCTTGCCATTGCTCCAGCGTGGCGCCACGCTGGGCGGCCAAGGCATCGAGCGATGCATTGGACTGGCGGGAAATGCACAACAGCAGCGCGCCAGGCTGCAGCAGTTGTTCCGCCATAGCCAGGCCCATACCGCGCGAGGCGCCGGTCAAGATGGTGAGTGTTTGTTGCATTGCTTGAATTGCCGAGGGTTAATGGTGGCCTGATTTTGGCAGGGCTGGGCGCCGGGTGGCGCTCGGTCACAATCGGCGCATGGCCCTCAAATCAACGATTTTCAAAGCAAACCTGCAAATTGCAGACATCGACAACAGCTACTACGCCGACCACACGCTGACGCTGGCCCGCCATCCCAGCGAAACCGACGAACGCATGATGGTGCGCCTGTGCGCCCTGGCATTGCAGGCGCATACCCTCAACAGCGTGTGCAATGGCGACGGTACCTTAGCTTTCGGAGCCGGTCTGTCCGACCCCGACGAGCCCGATGTCTGGCTGCGCGATTTCACCGGCCGCACCCGTGTCTGGATTGAAGTGGGCCAGCCCGAAGACAAGCCGCTCATCAAAGCCTGCGGCAAGTCTGACCAGGTCTTGTTGTACTGCTTTAACCATGCTGCCGAAGTGTGGTGGCGCGGCATGGAAAGCAAACTCAGCCGTCCGCAAAACTTGCGCGTCTATCGTGTGCCCACGCTCGCATCCCAAGCGCTGATTCCCCTGGCGCAGCGCAGCATGCAATTGCAGGCCACGGTGCAAGAAGGCGTTCTTACTCTGGGTGATGCCAGTACGACGGTGGATATCGAGCCGGTACGGTGGAAGTAAGGCTTGCAGACCCGCGCAAGGTGATTGGGCAGTAGGCTGACTTGCTGGAATTACAGGGTTTAGACCTTGCGCATTCGCGTCCAGCTACACCGCCATCACACTTTCATAAATCGTATAAGTCGCCGTCTGCCCTGCTTGCAGCGTGTGCAAGGGCGAATGGGTTTCTACTTCGAAGTAATCCAGCGTCGGTGCGTTGAACACCTCTACCGGCAAGCCGTGGGCATACATGGCCTTTGGGTCGGTGGCTGAGTGCCTTTGGTAGCGCAGCCCCCACTGCGCAAAATCGACTTGCACGCGCCCGTCCAAGCTGGCAAAGCCGCATTTAAATTCGTCACCGCTATGGCAGTGAATTTGCGCGACATCGCCTTCGGTATGCAGCGTGCCTTGGGCTTGTAATTGTGCGCAGGCTTTTTTGCCGGGCAGGGCCACGACGCGTTCGCCGGGGTAGCTGCCTTCTGCGGTCAGCATCACCTTCACATCGCCAGGACGCAGCAGCATCAACACATCCCACAAGCCGCAGCGCAGGGGCCGGGTTCCGGTGTTGCGCACCGTGTGTTCGATGGACCAGGCCTGCGCATCGGCGGGCAGCACCAGACGGCGACTGAGTTGCAAGCCGGTGATGGCGCAGACCGGGCTTTGCACCTCGATCCCCATGGATTGCGCATCGCACCATTGCGAAAGCACTGTCCAAGCCAGGCTGTCTAAATCGCGGTGGGGTGCATCGTCCGGCCAGGCTGATTGGGGCGCAATCCAGGTCTTGCCGCCGCCCCATAAAGGAAAGCTCCAACCGGCGCACAGTGCGTCCCATTGGCGCAGGTCACCGTCAAAGCTTTTGCCACGCAAATCGGGGTGGGTAAAACACAGTTCCTGCCCAGCCAAGGCCATACCCATCAAGCGGCCACCCACCGAGGGAACTACCTGCAAGACCAAATCATCTTGCTGCAAGGTATAGGCCGGCCAGCCTTGAAAGCGACTGTCTCTCAGGCTGCGCGCCGCTGTGGTCATGGCTTGGTCGTTTTAGCTTTTATCGACCGGCTTGCTGCGAAACATAGCCACGGTTTCGGGCTGCGCCAGCTTGCACATACATGGCGGCAGTCCGCGCACCATCAGCTCGGCATCGGCGGTGACGATGACTCCGATCTGGGCCAGTGCACTTTGCATAGCCCCAGCCTGGTGCGGCGAGAGCAGCACATGGTCCGCGCTGCGCGCGCGGTGCCCTGCGGGTACCGGCTCGTGCGGGAACACATCGGTCGCCACGCGGATATGGCCGGTTTCGGCCACATCCAGCAGCGCTTCAAAATCCACCACACCGGCGCGGCTTAGCAGCAGCAAAGACGCGCCTGCTTGCATGGACATAAAGGCCTCACGCCCCAAGAAACCCTGGTTTTGCGAGGTGACGCTGGCCACCACAAAAACAATTTTGCAAGTCTGCAGCACCTCGTCCAGGCTGGCAGCGGTGCAGCCCTGGGCGGCGATAAATTCTGCAGGCAGCCAGGGGTCAAAGGCTTTGATGTGCGGCGCAAACGGTGCCAACAAAGGCACGATGGCGCGGCCCAAATCGCCAAAGCCGATAAAGCCTATGCTTTGTCCGCGCAGCGAATAGGCCTGCTTGTTGGCCTCCAGTCCGTAGCGTTCGGTGCCCTGGCGGAAAAAGCGGTCCGAGCGGCTGATGCCACGCGCCAGGTCAATCGCCATGCCCAGTGCCGCTTCGGCCACCGGCTCAGCAAACACCGGGCTGATGCTCAGGATGCGCACGCCCCGGGCCATCGCAAAGCCGTAGTCCACATTGGGGAAGTAATTGCCCTCGACATTGAAGATGGCGCGCAAGCGCGGGCTTTGCGTTATGCGCGCTTGCGGCATATCCAATTGCCCTATCAAAATTTCCAGCTGCGGGGCTAGCGCTGCAAACTGCGCTGGGGTGGGCGGCGCATCGTCAAATACCTGCAAGTCTCCCAACTGCGCCAGGCGCTCCAGTTGGGCGGCCGTAAAAATATCGGCCACTTTGCGGGGCGCGGGTACCAAAAGAATGACGGGTTTTTGCATAGGGAAAAAGCTGGTGGTTATTTGCTTGTAGGGGTCGACACCAACATCCATTCATGCGCCGGATCGTTCTTGAAAATCCACAAGCGTTTGGGCCCGGCCATGACGTTGAGGTAGTAGGAATCGTAACCGTGCGGCACCACCACCGGGTGGTAGCCACGCGGCACCATCACCACATCGTGGTCCTCTACGGCGCAAGATTCGTCCAGGCTGCGGTCGTCGGTATAGACGCGCTGAAATGCAAAGCCTTGTGGCGGGTTCAAGCGGTGGTAGTAGGTCTCTTCCAGTTGGGTTTGAATCTGCGGCTCTTCACGGTCATGCTTGTGCGGCGGATAGCTGGACGAATGGCCCGGCGGTGTGCGCACTTCCACTACCAGCAAATGCGCCGCGCCGGGATCGTCATGCGGCAGGATGTCGCAGATGTAGCGCGTATTGCTGCCCTGGCCGCGCACAGAACGGCGCATGCTGGCCGGATCTATCACGCGCACCGGTCTGTTTTGCCCATCGCCCGGCGCGCTGCACAGCGCCACTTCACAGGCCTCGCAGGCTTGCAATTGCACGCTGTGCCCAGGCGGTAGGTAGATCGCGGCGGGCGCCTTGTCGTCGAACACCGAAGCACGGTTACCCAGACGCGGATAAGCCGTAGCACCGACTTGCACATCGGCATAGCCGCTCAGCACCACCAGGCATAGTTCGCGCTCGCCAGTTTCCAAGCGGTGTTCTTCACCCTTTTGCAAGCGCAAGGCCTCAAAGCCCACATACGTCCATTGGGCACGCTGCGGCGTGACGCGCACGATATCCCGCCCGTTAGGCGCCGCTTTGACAAGAAGGTGGCTGGTCATGACTTAGGCTTTTTGGCGAACCAAGTTTTGCAGCGTCTCAAACCCTTTTTTGGCGTAGGCATAGCTAGGTGCCACCGCCGGGTCTTGCTCGGCTTCCACCACCAACCAACCTTCATAGCCCGCGCTGTGCAAGGTATCGAAAATTTCGCTGTAGTCAATGCTGCCGTCGCCCGGTACGGTAAAGACGCCATTGATTACGCCGGTTAAAAAGCTCCAACGTTCGTTGCGCGCTTTGTCGATGACGGCGGTACGCACATCTTTGCAGTGCACATGCACCACACGCTGTACGTGTTTTTTGAGTAAATCATTGGGCTTGGCCGCACCGCCAAAATACGCATGCCCGGTATCAAATAACAAAAACACTTTGTCCGCATCGGTGAGGCGCATGAGGGTGTCCACATCTTCGGGCGACTCCACATAAGCACCCATGTGGTGGTGGTAGGCCAGTTGGATGTCGTGGCGGCTGCGCAATTGCGCACCAAAAGCATTGAGCCGTTCGGCATAAGCCTGCCATTGCGCCTCGCTGCTAAAGCGCGGGCGTCTGGCCACGGGTGTGTCGATCTGGCCTTGCACCGTGCCCGCACACTCGCCATAGACCACGACCTTGGCACCATTGAATTGCAGCTTGGCCATATGCGCATGGCAGCGCTCCAGTTCGGCATCTACCGCTTGCGAATTACTTTGCCCCGGTGCCACTTCCGCCAGAAAACCGGAATACCAGCCCGACACGCAAGCCAGCCCAAACTCCGCTAACTTCGCTTGCAACGCCGGGCCTTCTTTGGGAAATTTATTGCCGAGTTCAAAACCGGTGTAGCCGATTTCCTTGCCTTCTGCCAAAGCAGTTTCTAAGAGCGTATCACCGCCGAGTTCGGGCAGGTCGTCGTTCATCCATCCAATCGGGTTAATACCGATTTGTACATTCCAGGCCATGGGGGTTCCTCCGTTGTCGGTGTCGATTATCAAATAAGGGCTTACAGCCTTTGCGCCTGCTTGCCTTGCAGGTAGTCTGCGTGGGCCGATTGCACCGCTGGCAGGGGTGATACCTCGGGTACCGCCACTTCCCACCAGGTGCCGCCGTCTTCCGTGGTGCGGGTGTGGGTGGTGTCTATCACGATCACTTGGGTGCTGCTTGCCGCACGCGCCGCTTGCATGGCGCTGCGCAGTTCGTCCAGGTTGGCCACATGCACCGCATGCGCGCCCATGCTGCGCGCATGCATGGCAAAGTCAATTGCCGGGGTTTGCCCGCCTTCGGGCACGCAATCGTCCAGCAAATTATTAAAGCGCGGTATGCCGCAGGCCAACTGCAAGCGTTGAATGCAGCCAAAGCCCCGGTTGTCCAGCACCACCACGATGATTTTTTTACCCAGCATCACCGAGGTGGCGATTTCCGAGTTCATCATCATGTAGGAGCCGTCGCCAATCATGACGATCACTTCCTGCGCAGGCCGCGCCATCTTCACGCCCAGGCCACCGGCAATCTCATAGCCCATGCACGAATAGCCATACTCCATGTGGTAATTGCCCGGCAAGCCGGCCCGCCATAGCTTGTGCAATTCGCTGGGCAAGGTGCCACCGGCGCAAACCACTACATCTTGCGCGTCGCTGTGCTGGCCCAGTGCTTGTACCGACTCGCGCACTACGCCAATCACCTCCGCGTCATAGGGCAAGACGCCTTGCGGAACATGGGCCGTCAGTTCGCCTACACGGGCGTTCCATTGCCCAGCTTGCGTGTGTGCGCTGGCCGTCCAATCTGCGCTGGCGCGCCAGCCTGCCAAAGCCTCTTGCAATTGGCCCAGGCCGGTGCGCGCATCGGCCACCAAGGGCAGGCTATTCCATTTGGCCGCGTCCATGGGGTTGACGTTCAAGCTCAGTATCTGCGCCTTGGCAAACAAGGTGTGCGAACCAGTGGTGAAGTCTTGTAAGCGCGTGCCCACCGCGATGATGCAGTCGGCACAGGCCGCTAGCGCATTGGCTGGCGTTGCGCCGGTGACGCCGATGGCGCCGACATTAAGCGAATGGTCCCAGGGCAGGCTGCTTTTACCAGCTTGGGTTTCGGCCACCGGTATCCCGTGTGTTTCGGCAAAGGCGCGCAAAGCGTCCCAGGCCTGGCTGTACAAAACGCCGCCACCTGCAATCAGCAACGGGCGCTTCGCCTTGCGCAGTGCGGCGCAGGCCTCTTGCAACTGGTACGCATCGGCTGGCGGCCTGCGAAAACGGATGATGCCTGGGTGTAAAAATTCTTCTGGGCAGTCAAAGGCCTGGGTTTGCACATCTTGCGGCAAGGCCAGGCAGACCGGGCCGCATTGGGCCGGGTCGGTCAGGATGCCGATAGCGCGCGGCAAGGCGCTCAGAATTTGGCGCGGGTCGGTGATGCGATCAAAGTAGCGCGTCACCGGGCGAAAGGCATCGTTGGCACTGAGGTCACCATGGTGAAAGTCTTCCACTTGCTGCAACACCGGGTCAGGCGCACGCGACTGAAACACATCGCCGGGCAGCAGCAACAGCGGCAGCCGGTTCACATGCGCGACCGCAGCGGCGGTGACCATATTGGTAGCTCCCGGCCCTATGGAACTGGTAACGGCCATGATGCGCTGGCGGAACAAGGCTTTGCCATAGGCAATCGCGCTATGCGCCATGGCCTGTTCATTGTGGGCGCGGTAGGTGGGCAGCTGCGCGCGTTCGTTCCACAGCGCTTCGCCCAGGCCTGCCACATTGCCGTGACCAAAGATGGCAAACACCCCTGCGCAATAGGGCTGCACGCTGCCATCGTGCATTTCCACCCGCAATGCGGCCAGGTGCTTTACCAGCGCCTGGCTCATGGTCAATCGTTGTGTTGTCATGGCGTGTCTCTCGATGAACGTGCGGCAGGCCGCTTAGGGGCTGGGGTGGCGCTGCTGCCAGGCCGCCAGCAGGCTAGAAAAATTGTGTGCGATGTCTTGGATAAATTGGGCATCGCTCAGCGTGCCTTGCAGCCATTGCGATGAGGGCTGGGCCCATATGCTGCGCCCAACCATAAAGCCTTTGACGATGGGGTTGCGCGCCTGCGCAAAGCTGCGCGCCAGTTGGTCCAGGGGCTGGTTCAAGCCCAGTATCACCGCACCACGGCAATAGCTATCGCGCGCTTGCACCAGGCGCGCTAATGCGTCCCATCCATCGGCCTGCATAGGCGCGAGCTTCCACCACTGGGGCTTGACGCCGAGGTTGTAAAAACGCGTGACGGCGCGCAACACCACGTTGTCATTGCTGCTGCCGGGGCAAATGATTTCGAGTAAAAATTCATGGCCACTGGTACGGCAGGCTTCCCAGAGTTCCAGCACTTTTTCTTCTTGGTCCAAACGCAGTGCCACGTCATCGTCCGGGTGGTAATGCACCAGGCATTTCACCACTTGCTCAGTAGGCCATTGGGTCAGTGCACTGCCGATAGAACGCGTACCGTCAAAGCGCAGCGGACGCGAGCCTGGCAGCTCCACCGGGCGCCCCACCCACCACTGGCGGCCGGTGGCCCTTGCCAGGGCCTGTGCGCCCATGCTGCCACCGTCAATCAGTACACCAAAACGACCTTGCAATTGGCACGTCCTTTCAATGTGTTCGGACGCATCGACCAGCAAGTTTTTGAGTTGCGCAATACGCTCGGGCGCAGCACCGGCTTGGCGCGCGAGTTCGACAAATTGCTCACGGTGGTCAAAGGCCAGCACGCAGACTTCGGGCCACTCGGGCCGGGCCACGCTGACGCGGTGCAGGTGTTGCAACTGGGGGTCGCGGTCTAGTTGCGCCAAACGCTTGCCGCTGAACCAGTGGTTCAGTTCATCCTGGCTGGGCATGGCCGCAGAACACGCATGGCGCGACACCACGATGGCGCCGCAGGCATTGGCCATGCGCGCGGCGTGCTCCCAACCCTGCCCACGCAACAAGCCGGTCATCAAGCCGGCCAGAAAGGCATCGCCCGCGCCCAGCACATTGAGCACTTCCACTTGTTCGCCCCGGAAGGTGGGCGCATCGTCCAGGCTGACGGGGATAGCGCCTTCGATCACCGTGCAGCCCAAAGGCCCGCGTTTAAGCACCAAGCGTGCAGCACTGACGGCGCGCACCGCGCGCAAGCTGGCCAGCACATCGTTTGCCACGCCGCCTGCGATCAAAAACTCTTCTTCGGTGCCCACCAACAAGTCAAATTGCGGCAAGACCTCTTGCAAACTGCGCGTGACTTGCGCGTTATCCACAAAACGCACTTCGCCGGCGCCGCGCCCCGTCAGGCCCCACAGCACCGGGCGGTAATCAATGTCCAGCACGCGCACCACGCCATGTTTTTTGGCGTGCGCCAGGGCGGCCAGGGCGGCGGCGCGGGTTGCGGGTGTGGACAGATGGGTGCCGGTAATCGCCAGGGCACGGCAGCGGGCGATAAAGGCCGGTTCGATCTGCGCGGCATCTATCGCCATGTCGGCGCAGTTTTCGCGCACAAACAAGAGGGGGAAGGTGTCGCGGTCTTTCAGGCCGAGCAAGACCATGCCGGTCGGGCGCGCTGGGTCTACCTGCACTTGTGAGGTGTCGCAGCCATTGTCTTGCAGGGTTTTGACCAAATAGCGGCCCATTTGCTCGTCGCCTACGCGCGAGATCATGGCGCTTTTGAGGCCCAGGCGCCCAACGCCGAAAGCCAGGTTGGCCGAGCTGCCGCCCAAGTACATGGCCATGCTGCGCGCGTCTTCCAGCGGGCTGCCCCACTGTTGGGCATACAAATCCACAGCCAGGCGCCCCAGGCAAGCCAGGTCAAAGTCGCGGGAATCGGGGAAGCACAGGGGATTCATGGGCAGATTGCTCGGGTGGCGGCGGCAGCACTCCAAATAGGCCAGGCACTGGGGCTTGAGTGTAACGATTCGCCAAGTTTTTGAAAATATTTTTCTGATTAGTGTAAACCCTAGAACAAATATATTTTCTAAACTCGATAGTTGATAGATAATTTGTTCTGTTTTTGAGTGCATGCACTTTTTCCGGAGCCCCTCCCTTGACCATGATCGAGACCCGCCGCCCGCCCGACAGCGAAGAAGCGCTGATGGAGGCGATTGCGCGCGAGTACCCGTCCTTAAGCCGCCAGCTCAAGCAAATCGGGCATTACGTGGAGCAGCACCGGCGCCACATTGGTATCCAGTCGGTGCAAGAGCTGGCCGACCTGTGCCAGGTCCAGCCCTCTGCCGTGATCCGTTTTGCTAAGCAGTTTGGCTTTAGCGGCTTTTCCGAAATGCAAAAGCTGTTTCGGGCCGGTCTGGCCCGCCAAATTTCGCCGGGCCGGGACTACCAGTCGCGCATCCGCAGCGCCATCGAATCGGGCGCGGGCGATTTGAGTAGCGCTGAAATTGCGCGGACCCTGATCGGCGGCAGCATTGCCGCCATGCAAGAGCTGCGTGGCAATTTGCAGGAAGCAGCCTTTGAACAAGCGGTCGATTTATTGTTTGAGGCCGATAGCATCTGGCTCATGGGCTCGCGCCGCTCTTTTGCGGTCAGCACCTATCTGGCCTATGCCTTGCAACATACCGACAAACGCGTGCACCACCTCACCGCCATGGGCAGCATGCAAGAAGGCCAGTTGCGCGGACTGCGACCCGGCGATGTGATGCTGGCCATCACTTTCTCGCCTTATGCGCCGCAGACCACTGACATGGCCGCCCAAGCCCATGCGCGCGGTGCCAAGCTCATCTGCATTACCGACAGCAGCTTAAGCCCCTTGTGCAGTCTGGCCAGCGCATCTATTTTTGTGCAAGAAACCAGTGTGTTTGGCTTTCGCGCCTTGACCAACACCATGACCATGGCACAAAGCCTTTTTATGGCCCTGGCCTACCGCTTGGAGTTGCGTTACACGCCTACCGTACTTTCCGAACTTCAGTAAATTTTTTAGCGTCTTCTTTATTCTGATATGAAAAAAATAGCACTCTTTGGCGCCGGTCGCATAGGCCGTATCCATGCGTCCAACGCCGCTGCATTGGCCGGAGTGGAACTCGTGGCCGTTAGCGACCCGCATGCCGACAGCGCGCAAGCATTGGCCCAGACCCACGGTGCGCGGGTCAGCACACCCGAGGCCATCTTTGCCGACCCGGATATTGCCGCCGTCATGATCTGCAGCCCCACCACCACCCACAGCGACCTGATCACCCGCGCCGCACAAGCAGGCAAACATATTTTTTGCGAAAAGCCAGTGGACTTGTCAGTCGATCGCGCCAAGGCTTGCGCCGATGTCGTCGCCGCCCAAGGTGTGGCCTGCATGATTGGTTTCCAGCGCCGGTTTGACCCCACCTTCCATGCCGCCAAAGCGCGTATGGACCAGTGCGAGATTGGCCAGCCCGAAATGCTGGTCATCACCAGCCGCGACCCCGGCGCACCGCCGGTGGATTACATCCGCCAGTCGGGCGGCATCTTTCGCGATATGTTGATCCACGACTTTGACGTGTTCCGCTGGATTCTGTGCAGCGACGGCGACCATGCGGTGTGGCTGAGCGCCACTGGCTCCTGCCTGGTGGACCCAGCGATTGCGCAAGCGGGCGATATGGACAGCACCGCTGTCACCATCAAAACCGCCAAGGGCCGTTTGTGCCAGATCAACACCAGCCGCCGCGCCGCATACGGCTACGACCAGCGCTTTGAAATTTTGGGCTCCAAAGGCCTGTTGCAGTGCGGTAATCACCAGCCCACGCAAGTCACGCTAGCTAACGCCCAGGGCACGCACAGCGACAACCCGGAAGCTTTTTTTCTGGAGCGCTACAAAGACGCTTACCGCCTGGAGCTGGAACACTTTTTTAGCACCTTGCAACACGGCGGCACTTTCCGCACCACGGTGCAAGACGGCGTGTTGGCGCAGGGGCTGGCCGATGCGGCAGCGCACAGCGCAGCTACCGGCCAAGCCGTAGTTATGAATTAAAGGACCGCTCGCTATGCAGCAAACATTACGCATTGGAATTGCCGGTTTGGGCCGCCTGGGTATGCGCCATGCGCAAGCGCTGGCGCAGCAAACACGGGGCTGCACTTTGGTGGCGGCCTGCAGCCCCTTGGCGCAGGAACGGGATTGGGCGGCGCAGCAACTCGGGCTGTCCGCGACCTACGAAAGCCTAGAGCAAATGCTGGCCCATCCCGGCCTAGATGCCGTGGTGCTGGTCACGCCCACTTCCCTGCATGCGGACCAAACGATTGCCGTTTTGCAAGCGGGCAAGCATGTATTTGTGGAAAAGCCGCTGGCGCTGAATGTGCCTGACTGCGAGCGCGTGTTGCAAGTAGCCCAAAAGCACCCAAATCAGATCGCCATGGTCGGCTTTGTGCGCCGCTTTGACGCCAGCTACATGAACGCCTATGCCAGCGTTGCAGCCGGCGAGATTGGCAAGCCTTTTTTGGTGCGATCACAAACCTGCGACCAGAACGATACCGAAGGTTTTTTTGTGCGCTTTGCCGAAACCTCGGGCGGCATTTTTATGGATTGCAGCGTGCATGACATTGACCTGGCGCGCTGGATGCTGGGGCGGCCCAAGGCCCTGCGCGTGTTTGCTAGCGGCACGATTGCGTTGCACCCGGGGCTGGCCCAGTTCCATGACGTAGATAACGGCATGGCGATTGTTGAATTTGAAGGTGGGCAACGCGCGGTGCTATACGCCTCGCGCACCATGGCCCACGGCCATGAAACCACTACCGAAGTTATTGGCACTGCAGGCAAATTACTGATCGGCGAACACGCCGCTAGTGACCGCGTGATCCGCAGCGACGCACTCGGTGTGCGCCATGCGGTGGTGAAAGATTTTTATGGCCGTTTTGAAGCCGCGTTTGCCGCTGAAATGGCTGCTTTTGTCGCCGCCTGCCGGGGCGAGCAGCCG
Organism: Comamonas sp. lk; assembly: GCA_945869165.1. Taxonomy (GTDB): domain Bacteria; phylum Pseudomonadota; class Gammaproteobacteria; order Burkholderiales; family Burkholderiaceae_C; genus Allorhodoferax. Next base: position 23,586 of record CAMBNY010000018.1, read on the forward strand.
CTGACCCTGACCTTGTCCGACGCGCTGGAAGCCACGCGCATCGGCCTGGCGATTACCCGCTCATTGCAAACCGGCCAAGCGGAGGCGGTGTGAACGCCATGCCCCGCTGCCCCAAGCGCCAACGGCCTAAAGCTATGCGACTTTCAAGCCTCAGGCGCAATAACGCCTTTCTTGAAGATAAAGCAGCCGTAAAAGCGGCGTTCGCTGGTAGCCACCACGGCGTAGGCATTTTTGGCGCGCTCGTAAAACTCCATGCGTTCAATGCCTTCCATGGGCAAGGGTTTTCCCTCGGCCCGGTCAATCAGCGCTTGCACCTCGTTTTGAATCGCCGGCAAGTCGCCGGGCTTGCCCACCACTTGCATGCGCGAGGCCGGGTGATCGACAAAGCTGTCCAGCGGGAAGACTGACAAGATGGCAGCCACCGCTTGCGGCACGTCCGACCCATCGAGCCTAAGGACTTTCCCTAGGGTGGTGTGTCGCGCGACCGAATCGGCTGGAAAATTAGCGTCGGCCACCACGATGTCATCGCCATGGCCCATGGCGCTCAAAGTGGCCAGCAGGTCGGCATGGAGCAGGGGATGGATATTTTTTAGCATGGGCAAAACTTTCATAAAAACAATTGCGGCACTTGTGTGCCGCCGGGCGGGTAGCCCAATTACTCGGTGCGATACGGCCTCCCGGCCCCGCACAGCATAAGGGATGCGATCGTAGTATGCATGCTTCTACCACCAGCGCGCCACCGATTTTGCAGGCGCGCGATGTGTCCAAATTTTTTGGTGCGATTACCGCCTTGCGTGGAGTCAATCTGCAACTCATGCCCGGCGAAGTGCTAGGCGTGGTGGGCGATAACGGCGCGGGCAAGTCCACGCTGATGAAAGTGCTGTCGGGCCTGTTTGCGCCCAGCGAGGGCGAGATTGTTTTCGAAGGCCGCACCATCCAAATGCAAAGCCCGCGCGATTCGCGCCGCATCGGTATCGAGATGGTGTACCAAGACTTGGCCCTGGCTGGCAATATGCCCATCCATGAAAATATTTTCTTGGGTCGCGAAGTACAAAAACCATTGCTCGGCTTGCCTTTGCTCAATAAAAAGGCGCAGCGCGAAATGGCGCAAGAGCATTTGAACCGCCTCAAAATCCACGTCAAATCGGTGGACCAAAACGTCGAGGATTTGTCCGGCGGGCAGCGCCAGGCAGTGGCGATTGCGCGGGCCACGGCCTTTGATGCCAAAGTCGTCATCATGGACGAACCCACCGCTGCCCTGGCCATCAAAGAGGTGGGCAAGGTGCTAGACCTGATCCATATTCTGAAAGAACAAAAAGTGGCCGTCATCATCATCTCGCACCGCATGGACGATATTTTTTACGCCTGCGACCGTGTAATGGCGCTCTACCAAGGCACCAATTTTGCGGAGTCTTCCATTGCCAACACCAGCCGCAATGAAGTCATCGGCTGGATCATGGGCACCAAGGGCAACACCACGGCTTTGGCGCATGACGGGATGGTGCAATGACTACCGCTGCCACTACCTCCGCCACCGATTCGGGCTTGCGCCAAACGCGCCTGCTAGAGACTTACGGCATCTGGCTGGTTGTCCTGGTCATGATGATCGGACTGAGCTTTTTGTCAGAAACCTTTTTCTCGCTGCTTAACCTTACCAACATCCTGAAACAAAACGCCACCGCCAGTTTGCTGGCACTGGGCATGTTTCTGGTTATCGTTACTGCCGGTATCGATTTGTCGGTGGGCTCGATTTTGGCCTTGGCCATGGTCAGCTCAGCGGTGGCCGCACAAGCGGGCTTGCCTTGGTGGGCGGTGCTGTTGGTAGGCCCGCTGGTTGGCATGGTCTGCGGCGCCTTAAATGGTTTGGGCCTGACGATTTTGAGATTGCCGCATCCATTCATCATGACTCTGGGTATGCTCAATATTGCGCGCGGTGCCACCAACCTGGTATCGGGCGGAGTGCCAATTGCCGGCATTGACCCGCAAGTGCGCTATTTGGGCCAGGCTGAATTTGATCTGTCCTTCATCCAAGACGGCGCCGGTTTGCCGGTCAGCCTCTTGGTGGTTGCCGCCTGCGTCATTGGCTTGTGGGTCATGCTCAATGCTACGCCCATGGGGCGGCATATCTATGCCATAGGGGGAAACCCCCAGTCTGCGCGTGTCAGCGGAATCAATGTGGACCGCGTTCTAGTATGGGTGTACACCATTTGCGGCGGTTTGGCCGGTTTGGCCGGTTTGCTGCTGATAGGGCGCACCGGGTCTGCCTTCCCAAATGCCGGTTTGGGTGCCGAGTTGGATGCGATTGCTGCGGTCATCATCGGCGGAGCTAGTTTCTTTGGTGGGCGCGGCACCGTGGCCGGTTGCATTGCCGGCGTCATCATCATGGGCTTGCTGCGCAATGGTTTGAATTTGATGGACGTGAGCGTCTTTTGGCAGCAAATACTGATCGGTTTCATTATTGTGGGTGCGGTCTATTTCGACGTGGTTCGGCGGCGGGCATCTTTCAGGATTTAGGTTTACGTGTATCTCCCATGTAAAAATTTCGTCAATGGAGACAAGGAGCAAACTATGAAGAAATCAGTCTTGATCAGTGCGGCCGTCTGCGGCATGACACTTTCCACGTTTGCCGCTGCGCAAACCTATTTGCTGGACATGAAGGGCCCCGGTTCGGGCAACCCCTTCTGGGCCGCTGTGCAAAAAGGTGCGGAAGAGGCAGGCAAAGCCAATAACGTCAAGGTCGTGGTCATGAGCCCACCGGCCGAGTCGGATGTGCAAGCGCAGGTTGCCCAAATCGAAGACCAGATCGCCAAAGGCGTGGCCGGTATCGCTTTGGCTCCCACCGACCCGACGGCTTTGGCATCGGTGGTGGACAAGGCCTTGAAGAAAGGTATCCCGGTTGTGTTTGTGGACACCAAAGGCACCAATGCAGGCGTGAGCTTCATCGGTACCAACAATGAAGTGGGCGCCAAAATGGCTGCTGACTACATTTGCAAAGGTGTGGCCAAAGGCTCTGAAGTGGCGATTTTGCAAGGCATCATCACCCAGTCCACCGGCAAGGCGCGTTCGGACGGCGCACAAGCGGGCCTGACCGCTTGCGGCCTGAAAGTGGTCGCTGTGCAGCCAGGTGACTGGGACACCGCCAAAGGCCAGGCAGCCACCGAAAACATCCTGACTGCACACCCCAATATCAAGGGTATTTTTGCGTCCAACGACAACATGGCTATGGGCGCAATCGAAGCGCTGCGTTCGGCCAAGAAGTTGAAAAACGTGATGGTGGTTGGCTTTGACGGAACCCCTGCAGCTTCCAAGGCCATCCTGGCTGGCGAACTGGCTGCCTCGGTGGCCCAAGCGCCTGTCAACATGGGCAAGTTTGGTATCGAAAGCCTGATCAAACTGAAAAAAGGCGAAAAGCTGGACGCAGTGATCGACACCGGTACCGTGATGGTGACCAAGGCCAACGCCGCGCAATACAGCAAGTGATGCACTGGCTTGCTCCTTGGGGGCAAGCTTGAAGCGAAACACTTCAAAAGTCTGAAAGGCCTGCATTCGTAAGAATGCAGGCCTTTTTTTCGTTTTGGTTTCGAGGGGACCATCTGCATAAGTCCAAACTCGTCATTGCGAGCGAAGCGAAGCAATCTATTTTTGCTTGCCAATCTTGCGTTTATGGATCGCCGCGTCGCTGCGCTCCTCGCGATGACGAACTTATGCAGACCTTCGCTAGCTTAGGGCGGGTTCACATAGCCCAAGCTCGTCGTTGCCAGCACAGTGAAGCAATCCCGTGCGCGGGTTGACAGCGGTGGGCTAGCCCGGCCTGCGCTCATAGGCCGGCAAGTCGTCCGGGATGTGGTGAAAAGGCTGCTTGTCGATGGTAAAAATCGCCACCGTTGGCTTGAACACCGACGGGTCATCCAGCGTGCCCACCTTCACAATCATGGAGCCGGGCCGCTTGGGGCTCTGCGTGCCCAGCGAAGTGCCGCAATGGCTACAAAAAAAGCGCGTCACCGGGCTTTCTAAATCGCTGCGTTTAAAGGTGCTGGGTTCGCCGCGCGTGAAGCGAAAGCCATCCAAGGGCAGCACCATCGCCACATTGGGGTTGCCCCCAGAAATGTATTGGCATTCGCGGCAATGGCATTGCAGCGACATCTGCGGCGCGCCCGTGGCCTCGTAGGCAATCGCGCCGCAATAACAACGACCGGTAATCGACATAGTGAATTCCTTGGTGTGCGATGCGCCGCAGCTAAGGCTCCGGCCGCTGTGCGCGACTGTAGCGCAAGGCCGCGTCATGGCGTTTACTTCGCCTCAGTAAGGCGCTAGAGCGGGTCGTAGATTCGTCTATCATGTTTCCATGAACCTCGCCATACCGAATCTAATCGACCTGCAAACCTACCCGCTAGATCAGCCCGATTCGCCTGCCTGGCAGGCCTTGGTGCAGCGATGTCGCGCTGAATTGGACGGGGCGGGCATGTTTGAGTTGCCCGGTTTTCTCAAGTCCCAAGCGTTGGCCGATTGCGTGGCGACGATTACGCCGCGCATGGCCAATGCGTCGGCAGAGATACGGCGCGACCACAATGTTTATTTTTTGGATCAGGTGGAAGGCCTGCCCGAGGACCACCCGGCGCTCAAAAAAATCACCACTATCAACCACACGCTGTGCGCCGACCAGCTGCGCGACACGCCGCTGACCGATGTGTATGAGTGGCCGCCTTTTCGGCAATTTATCGCAGCGACCATGCAACTGCCGGTCTTGCATTTGATGGACGACCAACTGGCCCGCGTCAATGTCATGAGCTACCGCCCTGGCGAAGCGCTCAACTGGCATTTCGACAGGTCCGAGTTCACTACTACCTTGCTTTTGCAACGCGCGCTTCAGGACGGTATTTTTCAATACCGGCGCGGTTTGCGCACCGACACCGACCCCAACTACGAAGGCGTGGCCCGCATGCTGACCGGGCAAGACCCCGAGGTGATAAGCGCCGACCTGGCGCCAGGTGCCCTCAATGTTTTTCGTGGCCGCAACACCGCCCACCGCGTCACCACCGTAAGCGGCGAGCAGGAACGGCTGGTAGCCGTGTTTTCTTTGTACGAAAAACCGGGCGTGCGCTTTACTGAGGCAGAAAACCTGGGCTTTTACAAGCGGGCGCGGGCTTTTCCGGCCTGAGCCGTAAATTCAACCCTGCACCGCCTCCACAAAAAACTTCACCCGCCGCACGCCATTCCATTCGTCGGCGTCCAGCCGAAAGGCCATGGTGACTTTGGCGGGGAGTGGGTCGGTATGGCCGAACCAGATGCCGTCAACCGGTTCGCCCTGGTGTTTGAGTTTCAGCGCCAAATGTTTTTCGCCGACGATGCGTTGCGAAAGCACTTCCACTTCTTCGCTGAAGGTGGGTGTGGCAAAGCCCTGGCCCCAGACTTCTTTGTGCAGCGTGTCCACCAAGTCCACGCGGCGGTATTCGGGGGCTAGCGGGCCGTCGGTGGCCAGGCGGCGCTGCAAGGTGGCCTCGTCCAGCCATTCGTGCGCCACTTCGCTCAGGGCTTGTTCAAACCTGTCCAGGTGTTCCTCGCTGATGGTGCAGCCCGCCGCCATGGCGTGGCCACCAAAGCGCAGCAGCACGCCGGGGTAGCGTTTGGCCACCAGGTCCAGCGCGTCGCGCAAATGAAAGCCGGCAATCGAGCGGCCCGAGCCCTTGAGTTCATGCTCTTTGCCCGGCGCCTGGCTGGCGGCAAACACAAAGCTGGGCCGGTGAAACTTGTCTTTGATGCGCGCGGCGACGATGCCGACCACGCCTTCGTTGAAGTCCGGGTCGAACACACAAATCGCCGGTGGCGCTTCGTCTTCGGCATCAAACAAAGACTCGGCTACTTCCATCGCCACATCGCGCATATCGCCTTCGATCACGCGGCGCTCGCGGTTGATGCCGTCCAGTGCGCGCGCCAGTTCGTCGGCGCGTGCCGGGTCATCGGTGAGCAGGCATTCAATGCCCAGTGTCATATCCGACAAGCGCCCGGCCGCATTGATGCGCGGCCCCAGCGCAAAGCCAAAGTCTTGGCTGGTGGCTATCGCCGGTTTGCGCCCGGCCGCGCGAAACAAGGCCTCCATACCCGCAGGCATGGCCCCGGCGCGCACGCGTTTGAGGCCCTGCGCAACCAGGCGGCGGTTGTTGGCATCCAGGCGCACCACATCGGCCACCGTGCCCAGCGCCACCAAGGGCAGTAGCGTGTCCAGCTTGGGTTGGGTAGCAGCGTCAAACACGCCGCGGGCGCGCAGTTCGGAGCGCAGCGCCAGCAGCACATAAAACATCACGCCCACACCGGCCAGCGCTTTGCTGGCAAAACCGCAGCCGTGCTGGTTGGGGTTGACGATGACATCGGCATCCGGCCGCTCGGTGGCGGGCAGGTGGTGGTCGGTCACCAGCACTTGCAGGCCCAGCGCTTTGGCGTGCGCCACGCCTTCGACGCTGGCAATGCCGTTGTCCACGGTAATCAAGACATCGGCACCCTGGGCTTTGACGCGGTCGGCAATCGGCGCGGTCAGGCCGTAGCCATCGACCACGCGGTCCGGCACCAAATAGCCCAAGTGTTGTGCGCCCAGCAGTTTCAGGCCGCGCATCGCCAGCGCGCAGGCGGTAGCGCCATCGCAGTCGTAATCGGCCACGATGCACAAGCGCTTGCCTTGCGCGATGGCATCGGCCAATAACTTAGCGGCAGCGTCTATGCCCAAGAGGCCCGCAGGCGGCAAGAGCTTGGCCAGGCTGTCGTCAATTTCGTCGGTGCCGGTCACGCCACGCGCCGCGTATAAGCGTGCCAGCAAGGGGTGAACGCCAGCCTGTTCCAGCGCATACACGCTGCGCGGCGGAATATCGCGGGGGATAATTTTCATAAGTCGTGTACGTAGTGGTGAAACCTGGGGGCAGTTAATTGTTGCTTGATGCGCTGCCACAGCGAGGCGCGGCCCGACACCCAGGTGCGTGCCCGCTGCTCGCCGCATAGGCTGATGCTGATTGCGGGGCCGGACGCTTGCTGCGCGACCAAGGGCGCAAATACTTGGGCATCCAGACCTTGCCAAGCTTGCGTCCAGGACGTCGGGTCGTCTTGCAGCGCGCTGGCGTCCAGTGTGTCGATGTAAACCGCATGCGGGTTGACAGGCCCCAAGCCTGCGCTTGCTGGGGGAAGCAAAGCGCGTAGGGGGTTGGCCGTAATCTGTGGTGCCGCGCCCATCGGCAAAGGGTTCGCTGCCCTGCGTGGCGCAGCAGCGCCAGTCAAAGGCTTCGCTGCCCCATGTGGCGCATCGCCCTTCGTTGATGGACTGGCTGCACCGTGCGGCGCGTCACCCCTCGCCAAAGGGCTGCCGGTTCCGCTCATCCAAAACCCACTCACTGGCGCTTGGCCGCGCGCACCGCGGGCATCGTTCACCGCATGGGTATAGAGCAGCATTTGCATTTCGTTTTGCAGTCGCCGCAGACTTTGTGCGGCGCTCTGGCGCGGTATCCACGGGTCTGTTGGCAGGCCGCGTACACGCGCCAGCGAGGCGCTGGCCAGGCTCTGAAAGATCGGCCCTTGCGCCAGCCAGGTGTGTGCGCTGTGCCAATGGAGTTGGATGCCGTCTTCCTCAAAATAGGGTTGCATAGCCGCCAACAGGGTGCGCGATTCGTCCTCGCCCAATTGCAAAAGCGCTGGGTCTTGCATCGCCACATGGTCGCTGTGGATTTGCAAATGGCAGGGGCTGATCAGCGCCCAGTGCTGGCCGTCTTGGGACAAACCACGGCCTTGCGCCAACCACGCGGCCCAGGGCACCAGGCCATCGGGGTAGGCTTGGCCGCTAGCCAATTGTTCAGCCAGCGGCGTCAAGGTATCCGGGCTGCCGGTGTGCAGTGTCTGCGCACCTGCCTGCCGCAGCAGCGCTTGCAGATGCGGCAGCTGCAGCGCGGCGCTGGCGGTGCGGCAGCGCGGGCCGGGCGCTGCGGCATGGGATATCACGATATGCATGGCCCGATTGTCCTGCACGCTTTGGACTAAGCGCTGGCGAGCCACTGTGCCACGCGGACCTTGGAGAGCTTGACCCACCGCCCTTGAAGACGCCCCGCCTTGGGAAACTGCCACAATCCGCCCGTGATAAATCTTCCCTTTGAATTGCGCATCGGCTGGCGCTATACCCGTGCGGGCCGCAGTACGCGGCGCAACGGCTTTATCTCTTTTATTTCCGGCGTGTCCATGCTGGGCATTGCGCTGGGCGTGGCGGCGCTGATTATTGTGCTCAGCGTCATGAACGGCTTTCAGCGCGAGGTGCGTGACCGCATGCTTAGCGTGGTCTCGCATATCGAGATTTATGCCCAAGACGGCGCGGCCTTGCCCGACGCGGCACACACGCTTTTGCAAGCGCGCGAAAACGCGCAGGTGGTAGGCGCAGCCCCTTTTATTGCAGCGCAGGCTTTGCTGGCGCGTGGCGAAGATATGCGCGGCGTGCTGGTGCGCGGCATCGACCCGGTGCTAGAGCCCGAGGTCACCGAGTTGGGCAACCCGGAGCAACGCGCCGCTTTGCAGCGTCTGCAAACGGGCAAGTTTGGTGTGGTGCTGGGTAGCGAACTGGCGCGGGCTTTGGGCGTGCGCGTAGGCGACCCGGTGACTTTGATAGCCCCCAGCGGCCAGCTCACACCTGCTGGTGTGGTGCCGCGCCTCAAGCAAATGGAAGTGCTGGGTACTTTTGATTCCGGGCATTTTGAGTACGACTCCACGCTGGCGCTGGTCCATTGGGAGGACGCTGCCCGCATCTTTCGCCTGGAAGGGCCCAGTGGCGTGCGGCTAAAGCTGCGCGATTTGCACCAAGCCCGCGCAGTGGCGGCGGACCTACAAACCACCATGGGGGCTGGCGTCTATGTGCGCGACTGGTCGCAACAAAACCGCACTTGGTTTGCGGCGGTGCAGGTGGAAAAACGCATGATGTTCATCATCCTCACGCTGATCGTCGCCGTAGCGGCATTCAATTTGGTCAGCACGCTGGTCATGACGGTGACCGACAAGCGCGCCGACATCGCCATTTTGCGCACCCTGGGCGCCAGTCCGGCCAGCATCATGGGCATTTTTGTAGTGCAGGGCGCCATGGTGGGCGTCATCGGCACCTTGACCGGTTTGCTACTTGGTTTGGGCGTAGCCCTGCACATCGACGTCATCGTTCCGGCGATCGAACACGCGCTGGGCGCCAGCTTTTTACCCAAAGATATTTACCTGATCAGCCGCATGCCCAGCGAACCCCAGGCGGGTGACATCGTGCCCATTGCCATCATCAGTTTGGTTTTGTCTTTTGTGGCCACGATTTACCCTAGCTGGCGCGCTTCGCAAGTGAATCCGGCAGAGGCGCTGCGCTATGAGTGAGGCGATGCAATTTTCTGGCGATGTGCTGCTCAGTTGCACTGGCCTTAGCAAACGTTTTCATGAAGGCCGCTTGGATGTCACCGTGTTGCGCGGTGTGGATTTGCAAGTGCGCCGGGGCGAGACGGTGGCGATTGTGGGTGCTTCCGGTTCAGGCAAAAGCACGCTTTTGCATTTGCTTGGGGGGCTCGATGCGCCCAGCAGCGGCAGCGTCACGCTATGCGGCCAGGCTTTGGCGTCTTTAGATGCATCGGCCCAAGGGCGCTTGCGCAACCGGCATCTGGGCTTTATCTACCAATTTCACCATTTGCTGCCCGAGTTCAGCGCGCTGGACAATGTGGCCATGCCCCTGACGCTGCGCCGCAGTGATGCAGGGGATGCGCGCAAAGTCGCCGTGGCGATGCTGGACAAAGTTGGCCTGGCGCAGCGTGCTGCGCACCGGCCGGCCGAATTGTCCGGCGGCGAGCGCCAGCGGGTTGCCATTGCCCGTGCTTTGGTCACGGAGCCCGACTGCGTGCTGGCCGACGAACCCACCGGCAACCTAGACCGCAGCACCGCCGATGGTGTGTTTGACCTGATGCTGCAACTGGCGCGCGAGCAAGGCACCGCCTTTGTGCTGGTCAGCCACGACCACACATTGGCTGCCAAATGCAGCCGGCGTATGCGTTTGGATAGTGGTGTGCTGCTTGAGCAAACCCAGCCCTAGAGGCGTAGATGCCCGCATGTGGATTGACAGCCACGCCCACCTCGACGCGCCCGAGTTTGATGCGGACCGCGCGCAAGTGCAGTTGCAAACCCGCGCAGCGGCGGTAGCGCATTGTTTTATACCTGCGGTAGAACGCGCTAATTGGTATACGGTGCGCGCGCTGGCGCATTACCAGGGCGACAGCTACGGCCTGGGCATCCATCCGCTGTATGTGCCGCAGGCTGACGAATCGGATTTGCAGGCCTTGGATGCGGCCCTTACCGCCCATTACTCAGACCCACGACTAGTGGCCGTGGGTGAAATCGGTTTGGATTTTTTTGTGCCCGAACTGTGCAGCCCAGAAATGCGCGAGAAGCAGGAATTTTTTTACCGCGCGCAACTGGCGCTGGCCCGCAAGCATGACTTGCCGGTGGTGCTCCATGTACGCCGCAGTGCGGACCGCTTGCTCAAATACTTGCGCGCCGTGGGCCCAGGCGGCTACCGCTGGCGCGGCATTGCCCATGCCTTTAATGGCAGCGATGCGCAAGCGCAAAGTTTTGTGGACATAGGTTTCAAACTCGGCTTTGGCGGCGCGGTGACGTTTGAACGCGCATTGCAATTACGCAGCCTGGCGCGTACCCTGCCGCTGGAGGCCCTGGTGCTGGAGACGGACGCGCCAGACATTCCGCCTCACTGGCTGTACCGCAGCGCCGCAGCGCGCGCCCAAGGCCTGGCCCAGGGCCGCAACACGCCCGACCAGGTACCGCGCATCGCGCAAGTGGTCGCCGGTTTGCGCGCGCTGGAGCTGGAGCCATTGCGCAGCGCCGTGTGGCGCAATACGCTGCAAGCGCTGCCCAAAATCGCCGCACTGGTATAAACAGCGCTTCTTTGCCCCACTGGTATCCGCTTGAAACCCTCTGCCTACGACGAACTGCCCGAAGTCAATTTTTCGGAGGAAGGCGCTATCCGCCACCTGCATTTGGGCAGTATCTGGATTCAGGGCTCTATGCTGATGGACGAACCCACGGCCCTGGTGCATGAATATATTCAGCGCATGATGGCCTGGCTCATGCTCATCGACCCGTCTACCGCCCCTAAACGCCAGGCATTGCAATTGGGATTGGGCGCTGGCTCGATCACCAAGTTTTGCGCGCTGGAAATGGGCATGCGCACCACCGCCATCGAACTCAATCCGCAAGTGCTGCACGCCTGCCGGGGCTGGTTTCATTTGCCCATGGACAACCCGCGCATGAAAATCATCCTGGCCGATGCGGCCCAGGAAATCCGCCACAAGCGCTGGCAGGGCGTGGTCGATGCATTGCACGTTGATTTGTACGACCACGAGGCCGCAGCGCCGGTGCTGGACAGCCCGGACTTTTACGCCGACTGCCGCCGCACCCTGACCGAGGACGGCTGCATGACGGTGAACTTATTTGGCCGTAGCTCCAGCTTTGACCGCAGCGTCGAGCGCATCGCAAGTGCTTTCGGGCGCGATGCGATTTGGGCCTTCAAGGCCACGCGTGAAGGCAATACCGTAGTGCTGGCGCAGCGCACGGCCACACGTCCCCCGCGCGCCACCTGGGCCGCGCGCGGCGATTACATTCAAGAACAATGGGGCCTGCCGGCGCGGCAATGGGTGCGGGTCTTAAAGCCAGTGGTTTAAATTTTTTTAACAGGAGCAAGTATGAAATTAGTACGCTACGGCGCAGTCGGCCGCGAAAAGCCGGGCCTGATCGACGCCGAGGGAAAATTGCGCGATTTGTCCGCGCATATCCAAGACATCACGCCGGGCCATTTGAACGACAAAGCGCTGGCCAAGTTGGCGCGCATCAAAACCGACAAGCTCCCCTTGGTGCGCGGCAAACCCCGCATCGGCTGCCCGATCAGCCAGGTGGGCAAATTCATTGCCATCGGCCTGAACTATGCCGACCATGCCGCCGAGTCCAACATGCCGATCCCGCAAGAGCCGGTGGTCTTCATGAAGGCCAATAGCTGCGTACAAGGCCCTAACGACGACGTGATGCTGCCCAAAAATTCGGTCAAAACCGACTGGGAAGTGGAGCTAGGCGTGGTCATCGGCACGCGCGCTAGCCATGTGTCCCTGGCGCGGGCCTTGGACTATGTGGCCGGCTATTGCACGATCAATGACCTGTCAGAGCGAGAATTCCAGATCGAGCGCGGCGGCACCTGGGACAAGGGCAAAGGTTGCGACACCTTTGGTCCTATCGGACCCTGGCTAGTCACCCGCGACGAAGTGCCTAAGCCCCAGCGCCTTGGCATGTGGCTCGACGTCAACGGCGTGCGCATGCAAACCGGCAATACCAAGACCATGATCTTCACGGTGGCCAAGCTGGTCAGCTACGTTAGCGAATTCATGACCTTGATGCCCGGTGACGTCATCACCACCGGCACCCCCCCGGGCGTGGGCATGGGGATGAAGAAAAATGGCAAGCCCGCGCCTTCCTACTTGAAGGTTGGCGACACCATTGCCCTGGGCATCGACGGTCTGGGCGAGCAACACCAGCGGGTTATTGGTTTTAAAAAGTCTTAAATGACGGTGTAGTGCGCCGGGCGCCTTAGTGGCTGGCCGGCGCAAACTGCGTAAGGGAAACTCTGCATAAGTCAAAACCCGTCATTGCGAGCGCAGCGAAGCAATCCATTTTTGCTTGCCAATCAATCACTTATGGATCGCCGCGTCGCTACGCTCCTCGCGATGACGGACTTGTGCAGACATTCCTAAGCGGCAAGGCCCTCGCGCCAGCTAGACCGCAGTGCTTTGAAATCTCAAGCTAGTTGCCGCTTTTTTAGGCATGTACGAATTGGGTGCAAAATCGCGCCACTCAAATTGACGTTCAGGAGACAATGAATGCGTATCAAAAGTCAAAAGGACTTCTTTGCGGGGCTCATGTTTTTGCTGGTAGGACTGGCATTTGCGTGGGGTGCAGGAAGTTATTCCATCGGTACGGGCGCTCGCATGGGGCCGGGTTACTTCCCTATGGTGCTTGGCGTGCTCTTAGCCGTTTTGGGCTTGATTGTCACCATTACCGCTCTGGTCGTGGAGACGCCCGGCGGTGACCCAGTGGGCAGTATTGCCTGGAAGCCACTGGTATTCATCATTGCGGGCAACCTGGTGTTCGGCGCCTCCATTGGCGGTCTGCCAAGCATCGGCCTTCCCCCCATGGGTTTGATTTTTGGGATTTTTGCGCTGACTTTTGTGGCCAGTAACGCAGGCGACGAATTCAAATTCAAAGAAGTTCTGATTCTTGCGATCATTCTTTCCGTGTTTAGTTATGGCGCATTCATCATGCTGCTGAAGTTGCAGTTCCCGGTCTGGCCGACCTTTTTGACCCGATAAGGAACTGCCATGGATTTGTACAACAACCTCGCCCTGGGTTTTGGGGTCGCTTTCACGCTACAAAACCTGGCATATGCCTTTACCGGCTGCCTCTTGGGCACACTGATAGGCGTTTTACCCGGCATCGGCCCGCTGGCCACGATTGCCATGTTGCTGCCTGCCACCTATGCGCTGCCCCCGGTGGCGGCGCTGATCATGCTGGCTGGTATTTACTACGGCGCTCAGTACGGCGGCTCTACCACCGCGATTTTGGTCAACTTGCCTGGCGAGTCTTCGTCGGTGGTAACGGTCATCGACGGCTACCAGATGGCGCGCAATGGCCGCGCCGGTCCGGCACTGGCCGCAGCGGGCATGGGCTCGTTTTTCGCCGGCTGCGTAGGCACTTTGATTTTGGCCGCCTTTGCCGCCCCGCTGACCGAGTTGGCCTTCAAATTCGGCCCTGCCGAATATTTCTCACTGATGATTTTGGGCCTGATCGGCGCAGTGGTCTTGGCTTCGGGCTCGCTGATAAAAGCGGTTGCCATGATTGTGCTGGGCCTGCTGCTTGGCATGGTCGGCACCGACGTGAACTCGGGCGTAGCGCGCTTTAGCCTGGATGTGCCCGAACTCACCGATGGCATTGGCTTTATCGTGATTGCTATGGGCGTATTTGGTTACGGCGAGATCATCAGTAACCTTTCCAAGCACGAAGACGACCGCGAGGTGTTCACCGCCTCGGTGTCCGGTCTTTTGCCAACCAAAGAAGATTTCCGCAACATGATTCCGGCCGTTTTGCGCGGCACCGCCCTGGGCTCCCTGCTGGGTATATTGCCCGGCGGCGGCGCGGTGATGGCGGCGTTTGCGGCCTACACCCTGGAAAAGAAAACTGCGCTGCGCCCTGGCGAAGTGCCTTTCGGCAAAGGCAATATCCGTGGCGTGGCCGCCCCGGAAGCGGCCAACAATGCAGGCGCGCAAACTTCGTTCATCCCCTTGCTAACCCTGGGCATCCCGCCTAACGCCGTCATGGCTTTGATGGTGGGCGCGATGACCATCCACAACATCCAACCCGGACCGCAGGTGATGACCAGCAACCCCGAGTTATTCTGGGGCTTGATCGCTTCCATGTGGATCGGCAACCTGATGCTGGTGATTTTGAACCTGCCGCTGATCGGCATCTGGATCAAGCTGCTCACCGTGCCTTACCGCTGGTTGTTTCCTTCGATTGTGCTGTTCTGCGCCATTGGCGTGTATTCCACCAATAACACTACATTCGATATTTGGATGGTGGCTATCTTCGGCTGCATCGGCTACCTCTTTATCAAGCTGGGTACTGAACCTGCGCCCTTGCTCTTGGGCTTTATTCTAGGCCCGATGATGGAAGAGTATTTACGCCGCGCACTGCTGCTCTCGCGTGGCGACTGGACGGTGTTTGTGACCCGTCCGCTGTCGGCTAGTCTTTTGCTCGGAGCGGTCATTCTGTTGAGTATTGTGTTCCTGCCTTCTATCAAGGCCAAGCGCGAAGAGGCTTTTGTCGAAGATTGAATTTGCGGGCATTGCCCGACCCGGTCGCCAAAAAGCCCCACAGAACCAGTGTTTGTGGGCTTTTTTTGGCTGCCACACCAGACCTACAGTCCACCCAGCAGACTGGCGGCGGTGTGAGAAGCAAGTGTCATGTTCGCCGGGTAATCTTGTTCGCGCCTGCCGAATTGGGCTTTTCCAAGGCAGGCATCACGGGGCGCAAGTAAGATGGCAGAGCGGAATTAAACTTGGCTATTTGATAGATTAAGACAATCAATTAGTAAAGTTGATAGCTGGGCACAGAATGGGTGAGTCGCAAGTCCTGAAGGGTTCGGGCACTGGGTTCTGTGGGTATTTTCCCATCCTCAATTTTTAAGGCCGCGTCTAGCTATGGTGCTTGCACCCGAATAATTTTTTTAGTTGTTTTCAGTAACCGATCAAGGAGATCATCCATGAGTCAAATCGCAGAAGCGGGCACATGCCCATTCCATAGTGCCGGCGGCGCCCGCGCGCAGCAAGGTGCCCAGTCCAACGCGCACTGGTGGCCTAACCAGTTAAACCTGGCGATATTGCACCAGCATCAAGCCGTGTCCAACCCGATGGATGCAGGCTTTAGCTATGCCGAAGCCTTCAAGAAATTGGATTTCGCAGCCCTCAAGAAAGACATGGTCGCGCTGATGACCGATTCGCAGGACTGGTGGCCTGCAGATTGGGGTCATTACGGTGGCTTGATGATCCGCATGTCTTGGCATGCGGCGGGTACCTACCGCACCGCCGATGGCCGTGGCGGCGCCAATACCGGCAACCATCGCTTTGCACCGCTCAATAGCTGGCCTGACAACGGTAACCTGGACAAGGCCCGCCGCCTCCTGTGGCCGATTAAGAAAAAATATGGCAACGCTATTTCCTGGGCGGACTTGTTTGTGCTGGGCGGCAATGTGGCTATGGAATCCATGGGCTTTAAGACCTTTGGCTTTGGCGGTGGTCGCGCTGACATTTGGGCGCCTGAGGAAGATGTTTACTGGGGTATGGAGAAAGAATGGCTGGCCACCAGTGACAAGCCCAATAGCCGCTACAGCGGTGATCGCGTACTCGAGAGTCCACTTGCAGCGGTGCAGATGGGCTTGATCTATGTGAACCCCCAGGGTCCCGATGGCAAGCCCGATCCTGTTGCATCGGGTCGCGACGTGCGTGAAACCTTTGCCCGTATGGCAATGAACGACTATGAGACCGTGGCACTGGTAGCTGGCGGTCACACATTTGGCAAGATGCATGGCGCGGGCGATCCCGCTTTGGTCGGACCCGAACCGGAAGCGGCGCCCATGGAAGCCATGGGATTTGGCTGGATCAATAAACACGGCAGCGGCAAAGGCGGCGATACCACGACCAGCGGCTTTGATGGCGCCTGGAAACCCAATCCGACGCAGTGGGATATGGGTTACTTCAAGGTGCTGTTTAAGTATGAGTATGAGCAAGTGAACAGCCCCGCTGGTGCCATTCAATGGCGCGCCAAGAACGTCGCCCCTGAGGACATGATTCCTGACGCACACGATCCCAGCAAAATGCATCCGCCGCACATGACGACGGCTGATCTTTCGCTGCGTATGGACCCGGCGTATGAAAAGATTTCCCGCCATTTCCTGGCCAACCCTGAAGAATTCGCTGATGCCTACGCGCGCGCCTGGTTCAAGCTAACCCACCGCGATATGGGGCCCAAGTGCCTGTACCTCGGACCGGAAGTGCCGGCCGAGGATTTGATCTGGCAGGACCCCATTCCGGCGGTCAACCATCCTTTGGTCAGCGCTGCCGATGTATCGGCACTGAAAGCGCAGATCATTGCGAGCGGCCTGTCGGTGAGCGAGTTGGTTTCGACCGCTTGGGCGTCGGCAAGCACCTACCGCGGCAGCGACCGACGCGGTGGTGCCAACGGCGCGCGTATCCGCCTAGCGCCGCAAAAGGACTGGGACGTCAACCAGCCCGCGCAACTGTCCAAAGTGCTTTCGGCTTTAGGGACAGTGCAACAGCAGTTCAATGCCCAGGCCGGTGGTGGCAAGCGGGTGTCGATCGCCGACTTGATCGTGCTGGCGGGTAACGCCGGTGTGGAAGCGGCAGCCAAAGCGGCAGGTGTTGCGATCGAGGTGCCGTTTGCGCCCGGCCGTATGGACGCTTCACAAGAGCACACCGATGCAGAGTCATTTGCTGTGCTCGAGCCGCAAGCTGATGGCTTTCGCAACTATCGCAAGGCGGCCTACAGCGTCTCGCCTGAAGAAATGTTGATCGACAAGGCGCAGTTGCTCGGTTTGTCCGCGCCTGAAATGACGGTTCTGGCAGGTGGACTGCGTGTGCTGGGAGCCAATGCCCAAGGCAACCCCCATGGTGTACTGACCAAGCGTCAAGGCCAGTTGACCAATGACTTTTTTGTCAATCTGGTCGATATGGGCATCGAATGGAAGCCTGCCGGTGATAACGCGTATGAAGGCCGTGATCGCACGACGGGCGCAACCAAGTGGACGGCCACTCGGGTGGATTTGGCCTTTGGTTCAAACTCCCAATTGCGTGCACTGTCTGAGTTGTATGCCCAGGATGACAACCAGCAGAAGTTTGTTAAAGACTTTGTGGCTGCCTGGGTCAAGGTGATGAATGCGGATCGCTTTGATTTGATTAAGTAATGGCATCCCCCCTGTCTCTGCAAAGGCGGGGGGCAAAAAAGCCAAACCTTCATTTTTGGCGTTGGTGCGAGTCCAAGATTTTTTGGCGCTCCTCCAGCGTTTTCGCTTTGAGGCTACAAAGCTTTAAGTAAAGAGCGCTTCAAAACCGCCCTCGGGCTCAAAGCGCTTGTTGCGCCAGAACAATTGCAGCGGGCCGGGCAGCGCGCGCTTGGCCACCGGGTGGCGCGCGTGGCCGGGGTAGCAGATGACGCGCTCGTCGTTCTCATGGTAGGCCTCGGGCATGATGACCGGCGGTCTGCTGGCGCGAGCAGCTTGCAGGGCCTGCGCTGCACTTTGGTAACGTGATAGGTGCGCCAGGCTCATGATTTGGGGCGGCGCCAATTCGATCTCGCGCTCCCAATACTGCTCAAGCGCTGCGCGGGGGCGCAGCCAGGCACTTTCGGTGGCTTCAAAGTCATCATGTTCTGCGTGCTGGCCCGTTGGCATGACCGAGATGAAGAAGCGGGTGTCAAAGCGCTTATTCGTCACCGAGGGCATGCGCGGCGTGATCCAGCGCGACCAGGGATGCACCGCCAGGGTTTGCAGACGCAAACTGCCGCTTTCTAATCGCTGGTGAAAGTCACTGCCCTTGGCTGTACCGGCCAGCTCTGACTTGGCTTGCTGGCTCTCGCTCTGGGCGTTTTGCGCAAACAACACGCCTGCTTCTTCATAGGTTTCGCGCAGCGCGGCGATAAATAGGCCGCAGGCGGTGGCCGGTGCGGTGTCGGGCTCGCCCAAAGCCGCGTGCAGTTGCTGTGGGCTTTGGTCCAGGTAGGCCTGGTGGCTCGGCGCGTTGTCTGCGGCGTCCATCTTGCCGCCGGGAAACACATAGGCGCCACCTAGCACGTCCGACAGGCCATGGCGCTTGACCAAAAACACCTCGGGGCCGTGGGCGCCGTCGCGCAGTATCACGACGGTGGCGGCATCTCGGGGTGGGGCGGTAGGGATTTCGGAGTTCAGTTCCATGGTGTCGCTTTAGTTGCGCCGGATAAATGCGTGGGGCGAGGCTTGCAGTAGAGTTGGCGGTTTGGCTGCGCAGGGTGCACAGCCCTTATTTCTTGCAGGACATCTTATGCCGATAGATTTCAAAGACCGTGTAGCGATTGTGACTGGCGCGGGCGGCGGTTTGGGCCGTTTGCACGCACTGGCTCTGGCGGCACGCGGTGCCAAAGTAGTCGTCAACGATTTGGGCGGCGCCGTCGACGGTTCGGGTGGATCGGCCAGCGCAGCCGAGGCGGTGGTCGCCGAAATCCGCGCTGCCGGCGGCACCGCCATGGCCAATAGCGCTTCGGTAACGGATTTCGCTGCGGTGCAAGCCATGGTGCAGCACACCATGGACACCTGGGGCCGCATCGACATCTTGGTGAACAACGCAGGCATCTTGCGCGACAAAAGTTTTTCTAAGATGGAACTGGACGACTTCCGTCTTGTGATGGAAGTGCACCTGATGGGCGCGGTGCATTGCAGTAAAGCCGTCTGGCCGCACATGAACGCGCAAAAATACGGCCGTATTTTGATGACCACGTCGAGCAGCGGCCTATACGGTAATTTTGGCCAAAGCA
This sequence comes from Comamonas sp. lk, assembly GCA_945869165.1. Lineage (GTDB taxonomy): Bacteria > Pseudomonadota > Gammaproteobacteria > Burkholderiales > Burkholderiaceae_C > Allorhodoferax. The sequence continues at coordinate 42,756 of CAMBNY010000018.1, forward strand.
ACTACGGCGCGGCCAAGATGGCGCTGGTGGGGCTGATGCAGACACTGTCCATTGAGGGCGCAAAAAACAATATTCACGTCAATTGCCTGGCCCCCACCGCCGCCACGCGCATGACCGCTGGGCTGATGCCCGAGCCAGTGCTGGCCGCCTTGCAGCCCGAGGCCGTGGTGCCGGCCATGCTGGTGCTGGTGGCACAAGACGCACCCACCCGCACGATTTTGTGCGC
>CAMBNY010000019.1 GCA_945869165.1 Comamonas sp. lk
CGGTTTCAAAATTTTGCAGGGTGACGTTGATCATGAAAAGATACTCGGGGTGAAAACGTAAAATTAGGCGTCTAGCCTCGTGGCACGGCTGCCGTCTGATCCTCGGGCGCAGGTGCCAAGCGCTGTTTCCAACCCTATGAGCACCACACAAATCGCGGTTGTCATGGGTTCCAGTTCGGACTGGGACACCATGGAGCACGCAGTGCAGATTCTCCAACAGTTTGGTATCGCCTTTGAGGCGCGCGTACTTTCTGCGCACCGCATGCCGGACGATATGTTCGCATTTGCACAAGCGGCCCAGGGCCGGGGCTTGCGCGCCATCATCGCCGGGGCTGGCGGGGCGGCGCATTTGCCGGGCATGCTGGCCTGCAAAACCACGGTGCCGGTGCTGGGCGTGCCGGTGCCGAGCAAGCATTTGCAAGGTGTTGATTCTCTGCACAGCATTGTGCAAATGCCCAAGGGCATACCGGTGGCCACTTTTGCTATTGGCGCAGCCGGTGCGGCCAATGCGGCCTTGTTTGCCGTGGCCATGCTGGCCGCGCATGATGCGGCACTTGCCAAACAACTCGATGCCTACCGCGCCGAGCAAACCCGCGCCGCGCGCGCGCAAGATTTGCCGGTGACCGGACTGGCCGACGAGCTGGCCGGTTTATGAGTGCTGGCGCAGGCATCGGGCCAAGCGCCGGGCCGGTGACGCTAGGCGTGATGGGTGGCGGCCAACTGGGCCGTATGTTTGTGCATGCCGCCCAAGCCATGGGTTTTGAGACGGCAGTGCTAGACCCGGACGCCGACAGCCCCGCTGGGCGCGTCAGCCACCACCACGTCCAAAGCGCCTACCAAGACCCGCAGGGCCTGGCGCAACTGGCTGCGCTGTGCAGCGCGATCACCACCGAATTTGAAAACGTGCCCGCCGATGCGCTGGCTACCCTCGCCGCCACGCGCACCGTGGCACCGGGCGCCCAAGCCGTAGCGATTGCCCAAGACCGGCTGGCCGAAAAAGCCCACTTCGTGCGCTGCGGCGTGCCTTGCGCGCCCTTTGCCGCTATCGCCACTAGGGCGGACGTGGAAGCGGCGCCTGCGGATTTGTTGCCCGGCATCCTCAAGACCGCACGCATGGGCTATGACGGCAAAGGGCAGGTGCGGGTGGCGGACCGCGCCCAGCTGCGCCAGGCTTTTGCCGACCTGAAACAACAAGTTTGCGTGCTGGAAAAATTGCTGCCGCTGGCGCTGGAGTGCTCGGTGATCCTGGCGCGCGGCGCGGACGGCGCCATGGTGGATTTCCCGGTGCAGCGCAATTTGCACCGCGCCGGGATTCTGGCGGTGACCGAGGTTTTTGAAGGCAATGTCCCAGCCCCGTTGGCTGCGCAAGCGGTGCAAGCCGCCCGCGCGATTGCCCAAGGTTTGGACTATGTGGGCGTGTTGTGCGTGGAGTTTTTTGTCTTGCAAGACGGCAGCCTGGTGGTCAACGAGATCGCGCCGCGCCCGCACAACAGCGGCCACTACACACTAGACGCCTGCGACCAGTCGCAGTTTGACTTGCAGGTGCGCACGCTGGCGGGCCTGCCCCTGACGCAGCCGCGTCTGCACAGTGCCGCCATCATGCTCAATATCTTGGGCGAACTTTGGAGACCCACCTCGGACCAGGCGCCGCCCTGGGACGCAGTGCTGGCGCTGCCCGGCGCGCATTTGCATTTGTATGGCAAGCACCAGGCGCGGCCCGGCCGCAAAATGGGCCACCTGACCCTCACCGCCGACAGCGCGCAGGCGGCACGGGCGACCGCCCTGGACGCGGCGCGTATTTTGGGAATTGAAGCGTTTTAAGCACTTTTGCTAATTTTTGATTGCTTTTTAGCGTATTTTGTCAACTCAAGCTTTGTTTCCCCATTCCCCCGCAAGGCAATTTAGCCCCCAAGCCCCTTGATCGATTAGCCCCATGATTTTGCAAGTTCACGAAAGCTCTAGCCTGCCCCGCTGCGAGCAGGTGCTGCGCCAGGGCGGCTTGCTCGGGCTGCCCACCGAAACCGTCTATGGACTGGCGGCAGACGCCGACAAGCCGCAAGCGGTGGCCGCAATTTTTGCCGCCAAAGGCCGCCCGGCGGACCATCCGCTAATCGTGCATGTGGCCGACATGGACGGCGGGCTGAGTGGCGCGCGCTACTTTGCCCACGCGATACCTGATTTTGCGATGCGCCTGATGCAGGCCTTTTGGCCCGGACCGCTAACGCTGATACTGCCGCGCCGCGCCGAGGTGGCGCAGGCGGCGGCGGGCGGTCAGGACTCGGTCGGCCTGCGCTGCCCATCGCATCCGGTGGCACAAGCCCTGCTGCGCGCCCTACGCCAAAGCGTGCAAGGCGATGTGGTCTGGGGCCTGGCTGCGCCTAGCGCCAACCGGTTCGGACGCGTCAGCCCGACCACCGCACAGCACGTGCACACCGAGTTCAACGCGGACCGGGCCGCTGATGGCCCCGCCGCCTTGCTGATTCTGGACGGCGGGCCCTGCGAAGTGGGCATCGAATCGACGATTGTGGACTGTACCCGCGGCGAACCGGTGCTATTGCGCCCGGGAGCGATCGGCTTGCCAGCGCTGGCTGAGGCCTGCGGCCAAGCCGTCCGCTTGCCGCAAGAGATGCCGGGCAACCAGGCCGCGCCGCGCGCCTCGGGCACCCTGGCCGCGCATTACGCGCCAAAGGCCAAAGTCCGCCTGATGGAAACTGCCACCTTGCAGCAGGCTTTGCGGCAGGGTTCAAGCCAGCGCCTGGCGGTGACTGGGCGCATTGGTATCTATATGCGCACGCGGCCTGCTATTTCTGCCAACGACGCGGCACAGCCCCTGGACGCAACAGCGGGCGGGTTGGCGCAACTGCTGCTGCGCGCCATGCCGCAGGACGCAGCGCGCGCGGCACAGCATTTGTTTGCCGCGCTACGTGCAATGGACGATGCCGGGGCGCAGGAAATTTGGGTGGAAGCCACCCCACAGACCATGGATTGGGCCGGCGTGACCGACCGCCTACAACGCGCCAGTGCGGCCTAGGCACTAAAACACTATTTATCTACGGTAAAAACCGTTAAAACACCCGTATAAGCGTACAAATGCTGGTGTGCAATTTCGCCGGCCGCGAAAAATCCGATCAAGGGAACATCGCCCAACGCGTGGCGCACGATCTGCATTTCGGCGCTGGCGCCGCCAAAGTGTGGCCCGCCGCGTCCGGTGCAGCTGATGTAAATCGCCCCGGCAATGCCTTTTTGCACCGGCGCAGACGCACCAGCGCTGGCACCCGTGGCTCCGACCGCTTGGGGCTCGAGCAGCTCCTCGGGACTGAGTTCTTCGCGAATCTCGGCACAAATACGCGTCAAATCGCCGCGCGCGGCTTGCACATTGCGCTGGCAAAAAGCTAGCTGACCGCCGACCCGGGCGTGGTCGCTTAAAGCAACACCGCGGTGGCCGGGGTCCAGGCCGATGATGTGGCGCACTAAAACATCACTACCGAAATTGCCTGTCTTGCGCACGGCAGCGCTGTCGCTGCCAGTGGGCGGGTTGGCAAGGCCGACCAGGGTGTTACGCACCGCTTGCAAGGCTTCCTGCGGGCGCTCCAATGAAATCGACAAGTCTGAGAGCAGCGCATCCAAGGCCGGTTCGCCGTCCAGGCTGAGCACCAGGTTGTTGTGTGCTTCGGTGATCACGCGAGCGCGCGACACCGGTTTGCAGCCTTGGGTGACGCGCGATACCAGGGTGATTTCCGGACCAAAGGCCACGCCGCTCAAGCCGCCGCTAAAAACCCCTTTGGCCATACCCTGACCGCTCAGGTTGCCATCGGCCGCTAAGGCGAACTGCACGCTTTTGCCCCGGCTGCTGGTCAGGCCGCCAAACAAATAGCCGGTCTCGGTGCGGCCGGACATTTCGCCCAGCAGCTCCGGCAGGTCGGCGGTGGCGCCGTCGGCGTGCACCAACGCGGTGTGGGCTTCAAAGCCCAGGTTCAGGGGTGAGACACCGGAGAACACGCGGTATTGGTCCGAGGGTAAGTCCAGCAGCATGACGGCCATGGCCGGTTCGTCAAAATACTCGACGTTGTTGGCGGAAATGCCGATGCCCACGGTGCCAGACCAGTCCGTCACCGAGGGCAGCTCGGCGCTGAGGTGGTCCAAAATTTCTTGCGCGTCCTGCGCGTAATGGTCGGTGATGTAGAGCAAGGCCAGCGTGGGCGTGACCGCATGCAGAGAGCTCGACATCTGGCCGCGCAACTGCGCCAACACCAGGGTGCTGGCGCCCTGCCACTCGGGGTGCGTGGCGTGCGCGTAGGAAAAAGTTTGCATAGCCTGGCGTGAGGTGGAATGGGATTGCTTTAGCGTCCGCTGCGGCGCGCCTTGACGGCGCTTTTGGCGGAGGCGGCTTTAGTTGCCGCTTTGCGTGGGGTTTTGACGACCGCACCGCGCGCTTTGGCAGCGCTGGATTTGCCAGCCGCTTTGGCGCTGTCGGCCACGGCCGCGCTGTGCTTGGCCACGTCTTGTAGGGCCGTGCTGGCTATTTGTTGAAACTGCTGGGTGAGCGCGCCCCACAGTTGCATCGGATCAATGACTTTGCTGGCATCGGCCTGCGCTTTGCTCTTGCGTTTAGGGGCAGGGTCGGTAGCGGCCTCAGGCTCGGGCGCAGATGGCGGTGATGCAGGTGCAGGTGCGGGTTTGGGGGCAGCCGCTTGCGCGGCGCCGGGCATGCCCATGGTGAAGTTCATGCCCTTTAAGGTTTCCATGGTCATTTTTTGCACTTCCAGCGCCTGGATGGTGGCGCTGAGTGCGCGGGCATTCTGGTCCAGCCAAAACTGCACATGCTTGAGCTCTTCGATGCGCTTTTCCAGGTCCTCGACTTTGAGGCTGGGCACCAGCCACTGCGCCATATTGGGCATGGCCGAGGGGCTGCCACCCGCGCCACCGGCGGCCTTGGCCAGGTTTTGCAAAAAGTCAAAACCGGGCACGAATTTGCCGAATCCTGCGGGATCTGAAGTGCTCATGGGCGGGGCTCCTGGGTTGTGCTGCGCGCGCTGCGCGAAGCGGCCCTTAGCTTAACTGAAGCCAAGGACAGCGCGCCTGGGACGCGCCCATTGAACAGCATCAAATTACTGCACGGACGCAGTCGCCGCGACCACTACTTACCAACCGCCCCATGGCATTCGCCGTAAGTGCTTGCAAAGAGGCTTGCAAACCATCGTCCCGCAGACAATACGCCTTATGTGCAGCCATTACCAAGGCATTCAAGGGCGCGAACGTTTTGAGCGCCATTTCGGCATCGCCCCGCCTGCGGACGCGGGGCAGGCTGATGTCTGGCCGGGCTACCGGGCGCTTTTTATCCGCAACACACCGCCTAGCGCAGCATCCGATGCGACCCGCTTGCAAGCGTTAAGCGGTTTGTTTGGTTTGGTACCGCATTGGTCCACCGATTTGCGAATGACGCGCAGCACCTACAACGCGCGCAGCGAAACCGCTTCGGAGAAACCCAGTTTTCGCGATGCCTGGCGGCGCGGACAGCACTGCATCATTGCGGCGGAGGCTTTGTTTGAGCCGGACTGGCGCAGCGGGCGGGCGGTAGCTGCGCGCATTGGCAGCCCTGACGGTGCGCCGCTGGGGGTCGCCGGTTTATGGTCTTGCTGGAGGGCGCAGGAGCAGGAAATTTTCAGCTTCACGATGCTGACCATCAACGCCGATGCGCACCCGCTTATGCGCGAGTTGCACAAACCTGGTGACGAGAAGCGGATGGTCGTGGTCGTGCCGCCCGCAGACTATGACCGGTGGCTGAACTTGCCGGCGCGCGACAGTCTGGGGTTTCTACAGGCGCAATCTAGCGCATCATTGGCCTACCTGCCCTGAAACAGCAGGGGCTCGCTGCATTGCAGACGCTTTGGAGCGCCTGCACGTACGCCTCAGATGTCCTGGCTGCGGGCCTTGGCAGCGCGCAATTCCTGCAGCATGCGCGGGTCGTGCAACGCCAACTCCCATAAGGCCGCTTCCCGGCGCGCCTGCACCCATGCCGCCGCGCGGGTTTGCAGCCAAAGTGCACTGGCGGTGCTCAGGCGGCGCATGGGTCGGGTCAGGAGAGCAAGCCCTCCGAAAATCGACAGCCACAACATCACCCAAGCAAGCAACATATGGCCGTCGGACCAGCTGTCAATCACCTGGTCTGCCACGGCGAGCAATGCAGCAAAAACTGAGGCCGACAATAGACCTGCCAAGGCCTGTGAAGGCGCAATGCGCTTACTAGGGTGCTGGGTCAGCGGGCGAACATCTTGGGCGGCGGTTTGGAAAGGCATGAAATACGACATAGCAAACTCCTTGAAAAAGGTCTCGACGGCGCCGAAGCGCCTAAGTGTGTGGATACTAGGGTTTACACTAATATCGGTCAACTTTATATTTTTGATTTGAGGCATTCATAAAATCTATATATGTCGCTTCCCGTTCCGCAGTTACGCAATTTCGACCTGAACCTACTCAAAGTCTTTGACGTGGTGATGGCCGAGCGCAGCCTGACGCGGGCGGCGCAGGTGCTCTCCCTCACCCAACCGGCGGTGAGCAATGCCTTACGCCGCCTGCGCGAGGCCTTGGGCGATGAGGTGCTGGTGCGCCAGGGGCGCAGCTTGCAAGCCACGCCCAAAGCCTTGTTGCTTTGGCCCCAAGTGCGGGAAACCCTGGCGCGCTTGCAAACTGCCTTGGCGCCGCAGCCCTTTTCAGCGGCGGCAACCGTGCGCAGCTTTGTGCTGACGATGGCCGATGCCACTGCCTCGAAACTGATGCCTGCGCTGGTGCAAGACATCATGCGCCAGGCGCCCGGCGTGTCGCTACGCACGGTGCCGCTCACCACGCGCGATCCGCGGCCTATGCTGGAAGCGGGCGATGTGGATCTGGCGGTGGGGCATTTCCCGGCGGCGCTGGCGGCTATTGGCTTGCAACGCCAAAACGGCCAGGCCGTGCGCTTTGCCCATCTACGCCTTTTTTCCAGTGACTATGTCTGCGTGATGCGCGCAGGGCACCCGCTGGCAAAGACAACGCTCAGTCTGGACGCTTTTTGCGAAGCGCACCATGTGCTGGTGAGCTTCTCAGGCCGGGCCTATGGTTTGATAGATGAGGCCTTGGCATCGGTCAATCGTTCGCGTCGCGTGGTGCTCACGGTGAACCAGTTTTTCACGACCGGCAGCGTCGTAGTGCGGTCCGATTTGCTAGCGGTGATGCCGCGGCATTTTGTGCAAGTCACTGGTTTTGCATCGCAACTGGCGGTGCGCGAATTGCCGTTTGACGTGCCACCCATCCATGTCGACGCTGTGTGGCACCAACGCCACGACAGCGATAGCGCGCAAGCTTGGTTACGCATGCAGGTACAGGCATCCGCACAAGCCCTGCCGCCTGCTGCCGGGAACACAGGCACATGAAGTTGCAACTGCTCTCGGACCTGCATCTGGAGGCACAGCCGGACTTCCAAGCACGCCCAGCCCCGGATGCGGATATCTTGGTATTAGCCGGCGATATCGGTTCCTACCAAAGCGGCTCGAAATTGCAGGATCCAGATTTCGGTTTGGCGCGTTTTTCGCCACTGCACGGTTGGCCGGTGCCGGTGTATTTTGTGCCCGGCAACCATGAATACGATGCGCTGGACTTTGACCAAGCCCATACGCGATTGCGCCAAAGCTGCGCGCGCCTGGGCATCACCTGGCTGGACCGGGAAATAGTGCGCCTGCCATACACCGCGTGCGACGGCAGCGCGCTGCGTCTTGTAGGAACGACTTTGTGGACCGATTTCGACGCGCTTGCGCCGCAGGAATCCATGCCCGATGGGCGCGCGCTGGTTGACACGCTCAAGGCGCGGGATAAAGCATTTCGCGCAGCAGACTTCCACTTGAAAAAAACCGGCACGCTGCGCCATGGCCTGCCTTTTTTATCCCAGGCGGTGCGCGATGAAGGGCTGCAATGCCAAGCTTGGCTAAGGGGTGCATTAAGCCATCCCTTTGAAGGCAAAACCATTGTGGTGACGCACTTTGCGCCCAGCCTGCACAGCGCCGATCCGCGCTACGGCCGCGTGCCCGGCACAGCGGGTTTTTGCAATGCACTGGATGACTTGCTAGCGCATGCCGCGCTATGGTTACATGGGCATTTGCACACGCCACAAAACTATGTGCACCAAGGCTGCCGCGTGGTGGCCAACCCGCTCGGTTATGCCCACAAAAAAGAGCAGGCGCATTTTCGCGCCGATGCAGTGTTTGAAATTTAGCGGGCGGCTAGCCCATCAAAACAGGTGCGCATGACCAAGTCGATGATTTGTGCATCGTCGTGCTGGCCGCCGATTTTTAAAAATTCCAACACCGGGTCGCAAGCGCGGGCGTAGAGGGTGTAGAGCACTGCAATCGGTGGCAGGCTGGTCTGCAAATGGCCTTGCGCTTGGGCCTCTTCAATCCATCCGCCCAATCGGTCGCTCACTTCGATCAGGCCATCCATGTACAGCGTGTTGGCCATTAGCTTGGCACGCAGCGTCGAGTTCCGACTGGGCAGCGAGGGCATTTGTCCTTTCAACTGAAGTTCCATGGTCCAGCGGGCCACGCAGCGCAATTGCGCCATCGCGCTTTGCGCGGGCAACTCACGCAAAAAGTCCTGGGCTTTTTGCATCAGCTTGACCATGGCTGCGGCGGCCAGATCTTCTTTGCTTGGGAAATGCTTGTACAAACTGGCCTTAGCGATACCGACGTTGGCCGCCACTTCGTCCACCGTCATCGCTTCAAAACCTTTTTCTGCCAGCAATCGGCTAGCGGTTTGGATAATGGCGTCTTCACGCGCCTGTAGCATCTGGGTCTTGAAAGACACTTTGGGCAACGATGAAGAGGGCATGCCTGAATTTTAGCCGTCCGGTTGTTTTATATTCAATCTCGGTCAATTTGCGACTAGTAAGTTCAATTTCCAGACGCGTCAGATCGCACCTGCTTTTCATCTAAAAGCAGATGAACACAGAAAGCTTGTATGCATATTGTTGTGGTGGGTGCTGGCATCATCGGCACCAGTACGGCGTGGTACTTGGCCGAGCGCGGCCACCGGGTCACGGTGGTAGAACGCCAAGCCGATGCGGCGCTTGAAACCAGTTTTGCCAATGCCGGGCAAATTTCGGTCAGCCATTGCGAGCCCTGGGCCAACCGCGAGGCGCCTCTCAAAGCCTTGAAGTGGATGTTCAGCAAAGAAGCGCCGCTGCTGTTTCGACCGCAATGGCCTGTGGGTGAAGGCTGGCAACAGTACCGCTGGAGCTTGCGTTTTCTGGCCGAGTGCAACGATGCGGCGTTTCATCGCAACGTGGGCCATATCGTCGCGCTAGGCGCTTATAGCCATCTGGCGCTCAAAGCGCTGGTAGCGCAGACCGGCATCCAATACCACCGCTTGGAGCGCGGCATATCCCATTTTTTTGTCGACCAGGCCGCTTTTGACGGCGCCTGTCAACTAGCCGCATTGATGCAGCAGTTCGGCGTGCAGCGCGAGGTCATCAGCACCTCCGAGCTGCTGCGTCTGGAGCCTACGCTAGCGCCCTTTGGCGAACGCATTGTGGGCGCCACTTTCACCGCCAGCGACGAGTCGGGGGATGCATGTGTGTTTACGCAAGGCCTTGCGCGCGCCTGCGCGGCGCGCGGTGTGGAGTTTTTGTTTTCGCACAGTTTGGAAGGGCTGGACGTGACGAGTGCAACGGTGCGCGGGGTGCGCGTGCGGCCTGTTCCCAATAGTGGCGTGGAGGGTCGCACGGGCCTAGCTAGCGCGGCTAGCGCAAAGGATGCAGCAGGGAGCGCGCGCACCATTGCGCCCGATGCGGTGGTGCTTGCCTGCGGCTCCTACAGCGCGCCATTGCTGCGCCGCGTGGGCGTGGACTTGCCGATTTACCCGGGCAAAGGCTATAGCGCCACTTTCCCGATATTGCGTCCCGAGCGGGCGCCTTCGGTGTCGGTAATCGACGATTCACGCAAGATCGCCGTCACCCGCCTCGGTGACCAGATCCGTGTGGCCGGCACCATCGAAGTAGGCAATTACGACCTGGGTTTGGATAGCCCGGTTTCGCAAGCGCGCTGCCACATGTTGGCGCGTCGGGTGGAGGAAGTCTGGCCCGGCATGTGCGATACGCGTTTGCCGCATGAAGGCGGTAATCCACAGTTTTGGGCTGGTTTGCGCCCGGCCACGCCGACCAATATTCCGTTTATCGGGCAGACCAAGGTGCGCGGTCTGTGGGTGAACGCCGGCCACGGCACCTTGGGCTGGACGCATGGCGCAGGTTCGGGCAAGGCACTGGCCGCACGCATGGACGGGGAAGACGCGATCGCCGGTTTTCCGTTTCTCGGCAGATAAATAGGTGCGGTAAAAAAAGCTGCTTCGACTTTGCGACGCTATGCGGCATGCGCTAGTTCTAGGCATTGCAAGAACGCGCGGGTAGCACGTGAGGCTTGCGGCGAGCGGCGGGTGATGGCGAAAAATTCGCAGTCGTAAAAAAACACATCGGGCATGACCGCCTGCATCTGGCCCTGCTGCACAAAGCTGTGCGCATAGTGCTCGGGCAAAAAGCCGACAAAGCGGCCCGACAAAATCAAGGTGGCAATCGACTCCTGGTCAAAGCCGGTAGCGCTGCGCGTCAAACGCAATTGCTGGCTGACCTGCAGATTGGGCGAGTGGTAGCCCAGGCCGGCAAACGGCAGCGCGCGCACCGCATCCCAGTCCAGGCTGGCGTGATCGCTGCCAAACAAGCTATGGCCGGGCCCGCAATACAAACACATGTGCTCATCAAACAGGCGCACATAGTGCAAAGTGTCCGAGGTCCGGTGTCCGGGGATGATGCCCACATGAAATTGCCCGTCAAGCACGCCGCGCTCGATGGCATTTAAGGTGGCCACGTGCAAATTGAGCGCAACATCGGGCGCCCGCGTTTGAAACCTTGAAATCGCCTGCGCGATGCGGGCCTTGGGGTTGCTCGCCGTCTTGTCAAAGACGGCTATTTGCAGCTGGCCGCCCATGCGCTGGTGGATTTCATCGACGCTGCTGCGAAAAGCATCGGTGGCGGCCAGCAGCTGGGTGGTTTGGGCATAAATTTTCTGCCCCTCCGCTGTCAGCGCAAACCCGGCTCTTCCGCGCCGGCACAGGCGCAAGCCCAGGCGGGTTTCCAGGTCTTTGATATGGCGGCTGACGGTGGAGCTGCCAATATTCAGTTCCAACTCGGCGGCCGCCATGCCGCCGCAATCGGCCACGACGCGAAACACGCGCAGCAAACGCAGGTCCATGTCGCTGAGCTGGCCTAGCGCCGGACGCGTGGGCATCGCGGCGGCTTGCGCGGCCACATTGCGCCAGGGCAGGGTTTTGCTCAGCGGCGCATCGGCGCTGCCCGACGTCTCAGGCCTAGAAGGGGGTTTTAGTTTCATAATTCGGCAAGTAAATAGCGATAATTATCACTTTATAAGAGTAATAGTGAAGTTCACAATCAAGCTCTGATAAGCCATGATGCGCTACCTGAGTGAAGCGACAGGCTTTTTTCACCCACTACCGAGGAGACCACCATGAAACCCCATGACACCGCTACCCACGCACCGGTTGTGACCACAACCTCCCCCTACCCGCGCGACCCTGCTTGGATGGACGCGCACTGGATGGCCTACTCCGGCAACCGCAATTTCAAAGCCAATCCGCGCATGATGGTCAGCGCCAAAGGCGCCTACTACACCGACTCCAACGGCCGCAAAGTGATGGACGGCTTGTCTGGCCTGTGGTGCTGCGGACTGGGCCATGGCCGCCAAGAAATCACCGATGCGGTGAGCCGCCAGATCGGCACCATGGAGTATTCACCCGCCTTCCAATACGCGCATCCGCTGTCGTTTGAGTTGGCCAACAAAATCACCCAACTCATGCCCGAAGGCTTGGACCGCGTGTTTTTTGCCGGTTCGGGTTCGGAGTGCGCAGACACTTCGCTGAAGATGGCACGCGCTTACTGGCGCGCCAAAGGCATGGGCACCAAGACGCGCCTGATTGGCCGCGAAAAAGGCTACCACGGTGTCAACTTTGGCGGTATCTCGGTCGGCGGCATTGGCGCCAACCGCAAGACCTTTGGCCAAGGCATCGAAGCCGACCACCTGCCGCACACGCAGTTGCCGCAAAACGTGTTCTCCCACGGCATGCCCGCGCACGGCATGGAGTTGGCCGACGAACTGCTGCGCCTGATTACGCTGCACGACGCATCCAACATCGCCGCTGTCATCGTCGAGCCGATGTCGGGCTCGGGCGGTGTGGTGGTACCGCCGGTGGGCTACCTGGCGCGCTTGCGCGAGATTTGCACTGCCAACAACATCTTGTTGATTTTTGATGAAGTAATCACCGGCTTTGGCCGCTGCGGCGCCTATACCGGCGCTGCCGCTTTTGGCGTGACCCCAGACATCATGAACGTCGCCAAGCAAGTGACCAACGGCTCGCAGCCGCTGGGCGCAGTGGTGGCCAAGAAAGAAATCTACGACACCTTTATGGCGGCTGGCGGCCCCGAGTACCTGCTCGAGTTCATGCATGGCTATACCTACTCGGCCCACCCAGTGGCCTGCGCTGCCGGTATCGCCGCGCTGGATGTGCTGGTCAAGGAAAACATGATCGAGCGCGTGGCCGCCATGGCACCGTATTTTGAGCAAGCGGTGCACAGCCTCAAAGGCAGTAAAAACGTCACCGACATCCGCAATATTGGTTTGGCCGCAGGCTTCACCCTCGCCGCAGTGCCTGGTGAGCCCGCACGCCGCCCCTATGAAATCGCCATGCGCTGCCTGGAGAAAGGCTTTTACGTGCGCTATGGTGGCGACACCATTCAGTTGGCGCCGCCTTTCATCATCGAAAAGTCCGAAATTGACAGCCTGATCAATGCATTGGGCGAATCGATGAACGCGACAGACTAAGAACTGGCAGACGCCCGGCGCAGTGCGCGCCTGGTGCTCTCCAAGGATTTTTTGCGGCGCCGGGGCAGTTAGGACAATAGCAGCCCTGAGCGGCTGCGCTGGCTTTTCTGATAATTTGGGCGCGCATCCGTTTTTTTGATGGACGCTCAAGCGTCCATCAGGTTTTACAAAGCCAGCCGAGACCATGAGAGCGACGCTTTCCATTGCAATAGGGCTTTGCTGCGAAGCGTACGGACTGGCCGGTCCACGCGCATTTGCGATACTTGAGTCAGCTGGGCCCAGCCCCTCGTAAGCATTTTTCTGATCCCTCCATTTTTAACTTGAGTACTTTGACTATGTCCACATTACCCACTATCGGCCACCTGATTGGCGGCAAATTAACCCAAGGCGGCAGCCGCATGGCAGACGTGTTCAACCCCGCGACCGGGCAGGTTGAAAAGCGCTTGCTACTGGCGGATAAATTGACGGTGGAGCAGGCTATTGCCAACGCGCAAGCGGCCTTCCCCGAGTGGCGCAACACGCCGCCGCTTAAGCGGGCGCGCGTGATGAGCAAGCTCAAAGTACTGCTGGAAGAGCATGCCGATGCGCTGTGTGCGCTAGTAACCGCCGAACACGGCAAAGTACTGCCCGATGCCATGGGCGAACTGCAACGCGGTATTGAAAACGTGGAATACGCCAGCTACGCGCCCGAGTTACTCAAGGGCGAGCACAGCAAAAACGTCGGGCCTTCTATCGACTCATGGAGCGAATTTCAGGCCCTGGGCGTGACCGCCGGTATCACCCCTTTCAACTTCCCCATCATGGTCCCCTTGTGGATGTGGCCGATGGCGGTGGCGTGTGGCAATACCTTCATCCTCAAGCCCTCGGAGCGCGACCCTAGCAGCACCATGCTGGTAGCGCAGTTGGCGCTGGAAGCAGGCTTGCCACCGGGCGTACTTAATGTGGTGAACGGAGACAAGGAAGCGGTGGACACGCTGCTGACCGACCCGCGCGTCAAGGCCATCAGTTTTGTCGGTAGCACGCCGATCGCTGAATATATTTATGCCACGGGTTGTGCCCATGGCAAGCGCGTGCAGGCGCTTGGCGGCGCCAAGAACCATGCAGTGGTCATGCCCGATGCCGATGTTGCCAACGCAGTAAACGCCCTGATGGGCGCGGCCTACGGATCCTGCGGTGAGCGCTGCATGGCCATCCCTCTGGTAGTCGCGGTGGGAGATGCCACCGCGGATGCGGTGATCGACGGCCTGAAAGCAGAGATCGCCAAGATGAAAGTCGGACCCGGCACCTCTTCCGGCATGGATATGGGCCCACTGGTAACCAAGGCCCATTTCGAAAAAGTCAAAGGCTATGTCGATCAGGGTGTGGCCGAAGGCGCCACTTTGGTGGTCGATGGACGCGGCGTTCAAGTGCCCGGCCACGAGCAGGGCTACTTCCTGGGCCCTTGCCTGTTTGATAACGTCAAACCTGGCATGGTGACCTACCAGGAAGAGATTTTTGGCCCGGTGCTGGGCGTAGTACGGGTGAAGTCCCTGCAAGAAGCCATGGACATGATCGATGCCCACGAATACGGCAACGGCACCTGCATCTTTACCCGCGACGGCGAGGCCGCGCGCTACTTCACCGACAACATTTTGGTAGGCATGGTGGGTGTCAATGTACCCCTACCAGTTCCAGTGGCTTACCACTCTTTTGGGGGATGGAAACGCTCACTGTTCGGTGATTTGCATGCTTACGGACCAGACGCTGCACGTTTTTATACCAAGCGCAAAACCATCACCCAGCGCTGGCCTTCCGCTGGTGTACGGGAGGGGACCATGTTCAGTTTCCCCTCCAGTAAATAACTTTTTTGACAAATATATTGATAAATTTAAAAATATAGTGTAAGATAACGAAAATGACAAAATCTGACATTTCCTAAGCGAATTCGACAGAAACGTTATTTTTTGCGAGAATATTGGTGTGTTTCAGACGTTGAACTGAAATGCTTCAATAAAAAATCTTATTTCAACCGTTGGAGTCGATCATGTCAAAAACAAAGGTAGCGAATTTTTCGCAGATGTACACCAAGTACCTCAATCTGGTGCAAGCTGTCCGCAGCTTGCCTAGCTTCCCGCAACTCGATGCAGTCGAGTCCAGGATGCTTAATGTTTTCGCGTCCGCGTGGCACGAAGACAAACCGATTACGGTGCTGGAGGCCATGGTGATGCTGCCCGAGATTTCGACCACTACTGCCCATCGCCGGTTAAAGGCTTTGCGCAAAAAGGGAATGATCGACCTGAACCTGGATAGCCAGGACAACCGCGTCAAGTACGTGGTGCCAACGAAAGCGACGCACCAGTACTTTGCGCAATTGGGGCAGTGCATGGAGAAGGCACAGGCAGTTTGATGCTGCGCGGCTAAGGCCGCGCGAGGCGTCCACTCCCGGGTCTTTTCCTGCGCTGATGTGCAGGTATAAATATGTGGGAGTGTGCGCAATTCAATTGCAAAAAAACCTATGGGTCGTCGCAACGACGGCTCTGGCCTATGTAGGCCTTTTGTCTTTCAATCAATTCATCTTTTCTTCTTTTAACGCCTCTGCGGCCAGCAGCTTGGTGTTTTTGCCCAGTGGGTTAGGCCTGGTCTGCGTGCTTTTGTTCGTAGAGTGGGGTTCGCTGGGTATGGCGCTGGGCGCCTTGCTGATGGGCTTGGGCCAGATGCACACCGAGGACCCGATTACGGTGCTGGGCGCGGCGGTGCTTTCGGGTCTGGCACCGCTGTTAGCACGCGCGCTGTGTCTGCGCTTGGCGGCCTTTGAAGAAAACCTGCAAGGCCTGACGGCCGCTTGCCTGTTACGCATGACGGTGGCGTTTGCGGCGGTCAGTGCGCTTTTGCACCAAGTGTGGTTTGTGGCGCGCGGGCAAGGCGGCGACGTGTGGGGCGCTCTGGCGCTGCATTTCACCGGCAATTTGCTCGGCGCCCTCGTGGTCCTGTACAGCGCCAAACTGGTGCTGGACCGCTTGCCGCAGCTCAGCAGGGGATAATCCGCGCCACATGGCGCTTATCACCTTACTGGAAGCCCAACTCGCGTTTGGGCATGTACCCCTGCTAGACCACGCAGGCTTCTCACTCGAAACCCTGGAGCGCGTGGGCTTGATCGGCCGTAATGGCACCGGCAAATCCTCGCTGCTCAAAATCTTGGCCGGGCTGGAAAAACCCGATGACGGCGTGCTGCAAGTGCAAAGCCATATCCGCATCGCCTATGTCGCGCAGGAGCCGGATTTAGACGCCCAATCCAGCGTGTTTGATGCGGTGAGCGTGGGCTTGCAACGGGTGCGCGACTTGATTGACGAATACTCGCAAGGGCACGGAGACCTGGACGCGATGCAAAGCGAGATCGAGGCGCTGGACGGGTGGAACTGGGAGCAGCGCGTGGGCGAGACGCTGCACCGTTTGCATCTGGAGCCAGAGGCGATTGTCAGCACGCTCTCGGGCGGCACCAAAAAGCGGGTGGCGCTGGCACAGGCCTTGGTAGCGCAGCCCGACGTGCTGCTGCTCGACGAGCCGACCAACCACCTGGATTTAGACAGTATTGAGTGGCTGGAAGGCCTGTTGGTGGACTTTGGCGGCAGCATCATTACCGTGACGCACGACCGCTCTTTTCTAGACAACGTAGCTACGCGCATTGTGGAGTTGGACCGGGGCAAGCTCTTGTCTTATCCCGGCAATTTTGCAGCCTATCTGCTGCAAAAAGAGGAACAGTTAGCGCAAGAGGCGGTGATCAATGCGCGCGCTGACAAGTTGCTGGCGCAAGAAGAAGTGTGGATACGCAAAGGCGTGGAAGCGCGCCGGACCCGGGCCACCGCGCGCATCGTGCGACTAGACAATTTGCGCGCGCAACGCGAAGCGCGGCGCGATGTGCTGGGCAGCGTGAACATGGACATCAGCAGCGGCGCCAGCAGCGGCAAGCTGGTGGCGGAGCTGACGCATGTGTCTAAAAGCTTTGCCAATCCAAAAATGGCCCCTGATGCTGGGCAAACCAGCCCCGGCAATGAGGCACCTACGACCGTGGGACGGCACGGCGGACGTGTGATCGTTAACGACTTCAGCGCCACGATTTTGCGCGGCGACAAGATCGGCCTGCTCGGCCCCAACGGTGCGGGTAAAACCACTTTGCTTAAATTAATCTTGGGCGAGCTCCAGCCCGATCCCGCACCTGCCAATGCACCCGCGCCTGAGCCCGGCCACAGCCCCTGGGGTACGGTGCGTCAAGGCGCCAATATTGCTGTCGCTTATTTTGACCAAATGCGCAATGCTTTGGACTTGGACGCGACGCTGGAAGACTTCATCAGCCCCGGCAGCGAATGGATTGAGATCGGCAATCGGCGCCAGCACGTGAAAAGCTATTTGGGGGATTTTTTGTTCTCGCCTGCACGTGCAAATTCGCCGGTACGGTCTTTAAGCGGTGGCGAGCGCAACCGCTTGTTGTTGGCTCGCCTGTTCGCCCGCCCAGCCAATGTGTTGGTGCTCGATGAGCCCACCAATGACTTAGACATCGACACCCTGGAGTTGCTGGAAGACCTGTTGCAAAACTACGACGGCACGGTGTTTTTGGTGAGTCATGACCGTACGTTTTTGGACAATGTGGTGACCAGCACCATCGCCTATGAAGGCCCGGGCCGTTGGCGCGAGTTTGAAGGCGGCGTACAGGATTGGTTGATTCAAAGCAAACGCGCTAATGCTATCGCCCAGTCCAAAGGACAAAAAGTCGCGCAAAGTTTTAACTACGGGCGCGATGACAAACCAGCGGCCGGCGCAAAAGCAAGTGCGGCGCCAGCGCCAGCCGCGCCCGCAGCGAAAGCCCGCAAACTTAGTTACAAAGAGCAGCGCGAACTCGACGCCCTGCCCGCGCGCATCGCCGCGCTGGAAACTGAACAAGCGGGCATCAACGCGCAGCTTGCCGACGGCACGCTGTATGCCAGCGACAACGCCAAAGCCCTGCAACTGGCGCAACGCAACGCGGCGATTGAGGGCGAGCTGCTGGAGGCTTTGGAGCGCTGGGAACTTCTGGGCGCTTAAGGCGCTACCAGCGGCAAAGTGGGGAAGTAGTTGCGGTAGCGCGCCGCATCCCGCGTGAGCAATTGCATTTGCCCTACTAGCGCATGCGCGCCGATGTAGAAATCGGGCATGGGGGAGGTCTTGCTGCCTTGCGCTTGGCGATAGACCTTGAAGGCTTGCCCAGCCAGAAACGCGGCATCCCAGGGCAAAGCTTCGCGCACCAAGGGCAAGCCGGCGAGCGCGGCTTCCAGATCACTGGCGCGTTCAAAACGGGGGCTGATTTCGGCCAGGATTAAGGGATTGATGACCAAAGGGGCCAGCGCGGCGCAGGCTTCAAGTTGGTCTAAAGACCAGGTGGCCCAGTGCGGGTCGTCGGCTAGCACATCGATGAGCACGCAGCTATCGACCAGCGTGGCGCGGGGCAAGGCCTGCACGAGGTAGCGCGCGCTGGGCTCAGCGGCTGTGTGGTTTGGCGGTACGGCCACAGTCAGCCACGCAAAAAGGCCATGAATTCGTCGGTACCCATGTTTTTGAAATGGGCGGCGTTGGCGCTGCCGCGCACCCGCGCAAAGGCGGCGCGCACGGAGCTGACGGGGCGCGCTACCGCGCGGATCAACACTTCGCCGTTGTCGCGCACCTCAAATTCGACTTCGCTGTGGGGGTGCAAGCCGGCTTTTTCACGCACCGCCTGCGGAATCGTGACCTGCCCTTTGCTGGTGATTTTCATCGTAGATCCTTACTTTAGAAAGTAAGAATCTTACCCAACAACCCCCTGCGAGCGCAAGTGGGCGATAGCAGCGGCGTCCAGGCCCCATTCGCGCAGCAGCTCGTCAGTATGTTCGCCCAGGGCTGGCGGCGCACGGTGCAGCACCGGCGGGTTGTCGGCTAGGCGCAAGGGGCTGGCGACCGAGCTAATGGAAGCTACGGCAGTGGCGGCTTGGACGGCATCGCTGGTGGGCTGCGTGACAGCCAGGCCACGGGCCTGCACCTGGGCGTCGGCAAAGGCCTCGGCCACCGAGTTGATGGGGCCGCAGGGCACGGCATGGTGCTCCAGGTCGGCAATCCATTGCGCGGTAGTGCGGGTACGGGTGACGGCCTGCATCATGGGTTCCAGCGTTTCACGGTGTCGCACGCGTTCAATGTTGGTGTGAAAGCGCGGATCGGCAGCCCATTCGGGGTGACCGGCGACGGTACAAAAGCGCGCAAACTGGCCGTCGTTACCAATGGCCAAAAGCATCGCGCTGTCTTGGGTTTCAAAATCGCGGTAAGGCACCAGGCTGGGGTGGCTGTTGCCCTGGCGCTTGGGCGCTTGCCCGGTGTTCAAAAAGCCCGCCGCTTGGTTGGCCAGAATGGCCATGCCCACATCGAGCAAGCTCATGTCGATATGCTGACCTTGGCCGCTGCGGTGACGCACCTCGATGGCCGCCAAAATCGCGCTACAGGCATAGACACCGGTGAACACATCGGTAAGCGCCACGCCCACGCGCTGCGGTGTGCCGCCGGGCGTGCCCTCGGGTTTGCCGGTAATGCTCATCATGCCGCTCATGGCCTGGATCATCAAGTCGTAACCGGCGCGCTCGGCGTAGGGGCCGGTTTGGCCGAAACCGGTTATTGAGCAATAAATCAGGCGTGGATTAAGCGCACGCAAACTGGCGTAATCCAGCCCGTAATGCGCCAGGCCGCCGACCTTGAAGTTTTCAACCAAGATGTCGCATTGCAGTGCCAGTTGTTTGATCAAGGCCTGCCCTTCGGGCTTGGCAATGTCAATCGCTATCGAACGTTTGTTGCGGTTGCAGGCGGTGAAATAGCTGGCGTGCGCGGTGTCCTGACCTTGCGCATCTTGCATAAAGGGCGGGCCCCAGTGGCGGGTGTCGTCACCCTCTCCGGGCTTTTCGATTTTGATGACATCGGCGCCCATGTCTGCCAGCATCTGCGTACACCAGGGGCCGGCGAGCACGCGCGTCAGGTCCAGAACTTTGAGGTGGGCGAGGGCGGGGGTGGTTTGGGGCATGGTGGGGGCTTTAGATCTGCATTTGGGAGTGCGCTAGCCTAACGCCTAGCGCGGCGAACTGCTTTGCGCTACATCGAAATCGATACAAGGCCCGAGGCCTCAAGCCAGCTGCACCCCATCCACATACCACCAGCGCCCGTCTTGCAGCACAAAGCGGCTGCGCTCGTGCAGTCGCCAGGAGCTGGCGCCTTGCGGTTTGAAGCGGGCGATAAATTCCACTTCGGCGTCGGTCGCGCTGCTGACTAGCGCTTTGCGCACTTCCAAGCCCAGCCATTTGCCCGTAGTGTCAAAGCCGACGTGCGCGGGGCGGGTGCTGGTATGCCAGGTGCCCAGCAAATAGGATTCACGCTGTAAGACAAAAGCGCTGTAGCGCGAGCGCATCAGGCTTTGGGCATCCGCAGCGGGCGAGGCTGCATCGCCTTCCAGATACTGCCCGCAACACGCGGAAAACCGCAGCGGCTTTCCGCTTGTGCCAGCCCTCGCACAGGGGCAGGGCTGGTCGCCTTGCAAAGCCAGCGGGCCTGCGTTCATCCGCCTTTGGCGGCCTTGGCTTGCGCTTTGTGGGCTTCCCAGCTTTGCACCGGCGCGCCGTCTTTGACCCAAGCAGCAAAGCCACCGTCGACATGGGCCACATTCGTCATGCCCATTTCTTGCAAGGCTTTGGTGGCCAATGCGCTGCGCCAGCTGGCGGCGCAAAACAGCACATATTCTTTGGCCTCGTCGCCAAACACCGGTTTGAAATAGGGCGAGGCCGGGTCCACCCAAAATTCCAGCATGCCGCGTGGCGCTAGCACCGCGCCTTCGATGGTGCCTTCACGCTCGGCTTCGCGGATGTCGCGAATATCCACCAATTGCATACGTCCGTCGGCCAGGCGTTCACGCACTTGCGTCACTGAATAGGTCGTGATACAGGCATTGGCCTCATCGACGAGTTGGCGAAATCCTTTGGTAATCGGCATGCTGTCTCCTTGTGTTGTAGGTTCACGCCAGGGCGCGTTGGATGATGATTTTTTGCACGTCGCTGGTGCCTTCGTATATCTGGCAGACGCGCACATCGCGGTAAATGCGCTCCACCGGAAAGTCGCTCACATAGCCATAGCCGCCCAGGGTTTGGATGGCTACGGTACATACTTTTTCAGCCATCTCGCTGGCAAACAGTTTGGCCATGGCCGCTTCTTTCAGGCAAGGCCGGCCGGCGTCGCGCAAGGCCGCTGCATGCCATATCAATTGGCGCGCTGCCTCTAACTGCGTTGCACACTCCGCCAGCCGAAAGCCCACCGCCTGGTGGTTAAAGATGGGCGCACCAAAACTCTGTCGGTCTTTGGAATAAGCGAGTGCCACTTCAAACGCGCTGCGCGCCATGCCCACGCTTTGCGCGGCGATGCCGATGCGCCCGCCCTCCAGACCACCCAAAGCGATGGCATAGCCTTCGCCTTCTTTGCCGATCAGGTTCTCTGCCGAAATGCGACAGTTATCAAAATTGATTTGCGCGGTGTCGCTGCTGTGCTGGCCCAGCTTGTCTTCCAGCCTTGCCACTACATAACCCGGCGCAGTGGTAGGCACCAAAAACGCGCTCATGCCTTTTTTGCCCGCGCCTTTATCGGTGACGGCAACCACGATCGCTACATCGGCATTCTTGCCGCTGGTGATGAATTGCTTCACCCCATTGAGCACATAGGCATCGCCTTCGCGCGATGCCGTGGTGCGCAGGCTGGAAGCGTCCGAGCCCACATGCGGCTCAGTCAAGCAAAACGCGCCCAGCATTTCGCCGCGCGCCAAAGGCGTGAGCCACTGCTGCTTTTGCGCGGCATTGCCGTAGCGCATCAAGATGGCGTTGACCGGGCAATTGGTCACGCTGATCACGGTGCTCGTGCCACCGTCGCCCGCCGCAATCTCTTCCAGTACCAAAGCCAGCGTCAGGTAATCAAGCTGCACGCCGCCGTATTCCTCAGGCACGCAAATGCCATACGCGCCCAGCGCCGCCAGGCCCTTGTGTGCCTCTTTGGGAAATATATGTTCCTTGTCCCAGCGCGCAGCGTTAGGCCACAGTTCGTTTTGCGCAAATTCGCGCACCGCGTCGCGAATGGCTTCTTGGTCGGGGGTGAGGAGCATAAAAGTTCTAACTACAGTGGGGCGAAAATTTGGGGCAATTCAGAGGAGGCCGGAAACCTGCTTAAAGCCTTGGGCCCAACAACTCGTACACATCATCGCGGGTGCTGATGGCCAAAATCGTCAGTTGTCGCCGCTTGTCGTCTACATGGTACGCGAGGCGGTACTGGGGCGAAGTGATTTTTATTTTGTACAAATCGGGCGCGCCATGCAATGCGTCTTTGGCAACACGCGGGCTGCTTAAGCGCTGCTTAATCAACTTGGACGTAAAGCGCTTTTTCACCGCCTCGTCCAGTTTGGCCCACTCCCGTTCGGCTTGCGGGTGTATGGCCAAGGTATAAATTTGGCTCACAGGTCCGAAGGGTTGATTACCCGCGCACTCTTAAGAGTACTTAGGCGCTCAATGGCTTTATCGGAAACGACGCGGTCCGCCAAGGCATCGAGCACGCGCTCCATCCACACCTGGGAGACGATATAGCCAGCCGGTTTGTTGTGGTTAAGCACGACCAGCGCCTCGTCCCCCGCCTGCTCAAACACCCTGGCCGGGGCTTCGCGCAGTTCAGATATACCAATGCTTGTTTTTGCCAGTAGCGCGTCCATGGGGTGCCTTTCGACGAAATTTCGTCTATTTTACTGGCCTGCGGCGGGGCCTACTACGCTGATACCCATCCAATTCAGGGGCCGTGCATAGAATAAGTCACTTCGCACTCCCAAGGTGACACCATGCCCACTTTTGCAAAACCACGTACGGCCACTGTGACGCTCAAACTCGACGCTGCGTTTCGGGATCGCATCAAATCACTGGCGGCAACCAAGAAGCGCAGCTCGCACTACCTGATGAAAGAGGCTATCGAGCGTTACTTGTCTTTTGAAGAAGCACAGCAAGCCGTTTTGCAAAGCGTGGATGATTCCATTGCCCATTTTGAAGCGACGGGCTTGCACATCACCCATGAGGAAGTTCAGGCATGGGCTAAGGAAATCAGAGCTAAGCCCGAGGCTCAACTGCCGAAATGTCACGCATAAAGTATTCGGAATCAGCCCATAATGATCTAGCGAGATTGCACCAATTCATCGCGCAATACGATGAAAAAATCGCCGAAAGAGCGCTCGCCACAATCATCGAAGGCATTGACTACATCGCCGCCCATCCGCTAAGCGGTAGTCCCCTTGCGGAGCGACAGAACCTGCGGCGGTCGGTCATTGACTTTGGCGCAACTGGATATTTGGTTTTTCATAAGCGCTATGAAAGACAGGATGTCAATTTCATAGCCAGAATCATTCACCAAAAAGAATGGTACGACGAGACGAATATCGGGCTGGCAGAAGATGCTGGCGGCGGGAATACCAAATAGTGTGTTGTTGGAGGGTCTCAGAAGACGGCAATGGGACGAAATCGCTCTGGCCGCCCCCCCCCCGCCACGAAGTCTCATTGTTTGCGCACAAAGGTCAAACATCTTGCACGCCCGCCAAATTTCTAGTGCACAGCCTGCCAAGCCTGCATCAGCGCGCCCATGCTCTCTGGGTTACCTTCAAACTGCACACAGTGTGGCGGGATTTCAACCCAGTCTTGTTTGCTTGCGACCCATATGTGGGCTACCGGGGAAAATTGAGAAGGCTCGTCCAGGCTGCCCGGCTTCACGCTGAGGATGCTTGAACCCAGCACCTGGTGGAACAAACGGCTGCCGCAGTCGGCGCAAAATTGGCAAGCCATCTGCTTGCCGCTGGAGGTTTGGCGAATCCATTCCTTCAACTGACCGCGCTCCAAATGCAGCTCTGCCTGCTCCAACCAGGCTGCCATGCCAAAGGCGCTGCCGGACTGGCGCTGGCATTCGGTGCAATGGCACACAAAAGCCGTGACCGGCTTACCAGTTACGGCAAACCGCACTGCACCGCATTGGCACTGGCCGCTAATTTTTGCCATCACCAAGCTACTGAGATCGATCGGGTCATTGACTTCAATCACCTTCAACCATTCATCAAGCGCACGCTGCTCAGAGCATTTCCACGGCCACTGCAGTCGCCTCGCCGCCCCCAATACACAGCGTCGCCAGCCCGCGCTTCAAGCCCCGCGCCTTTAGCGCATGCAAAAGCGTGACCATGATGCGCGCACCAGACGCGCCAATCGGGTGGCCCAAGGCGCAGGCGCCGCCGTTGACGTTGACTTTGCCGTGCGCTATGCCCAGCTCTTTCATCAGCGCCATGGGTACGACGGCGAAAGCTTCGTTGACTTCCCACAAGTCCACATCGCCCACGGCCCAACCGGCTTTGGCCAAGGCTTTTTGCGTGGCGCCCACGGGTGCGGTGGCAAACCACTCGGGCGCTTGCGCGTGGGTGGCGTGGCTGACGATGCGGGCCAGGGGCTTACAGCCCAATTGCGCTGCGGTGCTGGCGCGCATCAAGACCATGGCGGCTGCGCCGTCGTTGATCGACGAGCTGGAGGCGGCGGTAATCGTGCCGTCTTTTTTGAACGCGGGCTTGAGGCCGGGGATTTTGTCCAGCTTGATCTTGCCCGGCCCTTCGTCCGTGCTGACCACGCGCTCGCCACTGCGGTCTTTGACGGTGACGGGTGTGATTTCGGTGGCAAAAGCGCCGCTGGCAATGGACGCTTGCGCGCGCTGCACGCTGGCGGTGGCAAACGCGTCTTGCTCGGCGCGGGTGAAGCTGTATTTGGCGGCGCAGTCTTCGCCGAAGGTGCCCATGCTGCGGCCTGCTTCGTAGGCGTCTTCCAGGCCGTCAAGCATCATGTGGTCATAGACCTTGTCGTGGCCCATGCGGTAGCCGCCACGGCCTTTGAGCAAGAGATAAGGCGCATTGGTCATGCTCTCCATGCCACCAGCTACCAGCACGTCCTGGCTGTGCGCAGCCAGCATATCGTGCGCAAACATAGCCGCGCGCATGCCCGAGCCGCACATTTTGGACAAGGTTACTGCGCCCGCGCTTTGCGGCAAGCCACCTTTAAACGCTGCCTGGCGCGCCGGGGCCTGGCCTTGACCGGCCATCAGGCAATTGCCAAACAAGACTTCGCCTACCGCATCAGGCGCAATGCCTGCGCGCTCCACGGCAGCGCGGATCGCGGCGCCGCCCAAGTCATGCGCGGCGAGACTAGAAAAGTCGCCCTGAAAACTCCCCATGGGAGTGCGGGCGGCGCTAACAATCACGATGGGGTCTTGCATGGTGGGGCTCCTCAAATTAGCAGGGTTCATCAATCGGTTTCAAAACGTTTTTCTCGGTCATAGGGAAAAACGTCGTGTACATAGCCTTGGGCGATACGGTCCTTGTGGCCTTGCCAAAAGTCCGCGTCCAGCAAGTCAGCATGGTGCTCCATAAACACTTTGCGCACGGCCGGGTTGCCCAGCAAAAACGGCGTAAAAGTTTCCGGGAAGACGTCTTTGGGGCCTACGCTGTACCAGGTCTCGCCAGACATTTCATCCTCTTCGTTGCGCGGCGCGGGCACACGGCGGAAATTGCAATCGGTGATGTACTCGATTTCGTCGTAGTCATAAAACACCACCTTGCCGTGGCGCGTGATGCCGAAGTTTTTCCACAACATATCACCGGGGAAAATATTGGCCGCTACCAGGTCTTTGATGGCGTTGCCGTACTCCACCACGCCGCGCGCAATCTGCCCGCGTGCGCGCTCAGCGTTGGGCGAGGTATTGGACGCATCAGCACCACCTGCATCAAAGGCTTCTTGCAAATAGATGTTGAGCGGAATCATGCGTCGCTCGATGTACACATGCTTGATGATGACTTCTTGCGTGCCATCGCTGCGAGTATTTATCTGCAGTTGGCTGGGCGCGAATTTCTCGATCTCGGCCAGCAACTCCAGCTCAAAACGATCCAAGGGAAAACCCACGCCGCTGTATTCCAGCGTATCGGCCATGCGCCCCACGCGGTCGTGTTGCTTGACCAGCAAATACTTGCCTTTGATTTGCTCGCGCGAGGTGTCTTTGGGCGGCGGATAAAAGTCTTTAATAACTTTGAACACATAGGGAAAGCTGGGCTGGTCAAACACCAGCATCACCATACCTTTGATGCCAGGCGCGATGCGGAACTTGTCGGTGGAGTGGCGCAGATGGTGCAAAAAGTCGCGGTAAAAAAGTGTCTTGCCTTGCTTGGCCAGGCCCAAGGCGTTGTAGATTTCGTTGCGTGGTTTGCGCGGCATTAAGCTACGCAAAAATTGTACGTAGGCCGATGGCACTTCCATGTCCACCATGAAGTAAGCGCGCGCAAAGCTAAATAGCATCAACAAATCGTCTTCGCCAAACAAAGCCGCGTCGATGCGCAGCAGCCCGGTTTTACCATGCAACACCGGCAGCGCAAAACCCAGCTCCTGAAAACCATTGATCAGCTTGCCGACGATATAGCAACCCTTGTTACGAAAGAACAAGCCGGTCAGCACCTGCACCTGAAAATTAGCGCGCAATGCAAAGTCGCCCAGTTGCTCGCGCATCACTTGCGCTACCAGTGCCGTGTCGCGCTCCAGGTCTTCAAAGCCTAAGCGCAAGTCGAAGTCCTGCACCATGCGCAGCGCCGTGGCCTGCATGGTTTCGCGTGTCGGGTAATAAGCGCGGTAGGTGGGTCGCGCATCCGCTTCGCTGTTTTGTATGTATTCGGTGCTGACCGCAGGGCGTACAAAAATAAAGTCGTTCTGAAAATAACTGCGGTGCAAAATTTTCGTGGTGACCGAGTTAAAAAACGTTTCGGCCAACTCGGGTTGGTGGTGGTCCACCAGCAGGCCGATATAGAGCAGCTTCACTTGCTGCCAGACCTCCATGGGCTGATCACCGGCTTTGAATTCACGTTCCAGGCGGTTGGAGCATTCCAACACACGCAAGTCATAAAACTCGATGCGCTCGCGCTGCGCGCGCTGCTGGCCATGCCAGTCCGCAGTTTCAAATCGGTGTTTGGCGCGCGCGGATTCGGTGCGGAACAAGCGGTAGTGGCGGTTAAAGCCGTCCATCATCGCCTTGGCGATGTCAAAGGCCAGTGGCGAGTCCAGGCGAGTGGGAAACATGGCAGGGTCTGATTAACGCGGCGCGGCAGCGATGGCGGCAATCGCGGCGCGGTAGATTGCGGCAATATCGTCTTTGCCGCCCAGATGCATTTGCAAATCTTTGAGCAAACCGTCGTGCAAGCCATAGACGCAGGCGTGTAGCGTCACCTCCTGGTCGCGCGCCCAGGCGTCTTGCAACACCGTACTTTGGGCCACGTTGAGCACTTGTTCCACCGCGTTGAGTTCGCACAAGATATTGGCGCGCGCCGACTCGGGCGCAGTATCGATCAATGCTTGATGCCGGTCACGCACGTCCTGGATATGGCGTAGCCAGTTGTCCGCTAGGCCAATGCGCGCTCCTTCTAGCGCCGCCTGCACGCCCGAGCAGCCATAGTGGCCGACCAACAAAATATCGCGCACCTTCAAACGCTCCACCGCAAACTGGATGGTGGACAAGGCATTCAAATCCGAATGCACCACCACGTTGGCCACGTTGCGGTGGACAAAAATCTCACCCGGCGCCAGGCCAATGATCTGGTTGGCAGGCACGCGGCTGTCCGAGCAGCCGATCCACATATAGCGCGGCTTTTGCTGCGCCGTGAGGCCAGTGAAAAAGCCTGGTTGTTTGCGTTCCATTTCAGCTGCCCAGGTGCGGTTACGGGCAAATAAATCATTTAACTGGGTCATACAAGTTCAGCTTTGCGCAACAAGGTTTAGGCGGTCTCGGAAAACAATTCACGGCCGATGAGCATACGGCGAATCTCGCTGGTGCCGGCACCGATTTCATAAAGCTTGGCATCGCGCCACAAACGGCCCAGCGGGTAGTCGTTGATATAGCCATTGCCGCCAAATATCTGCACGCCCTCGCCGGCCATCCAGGTGGCTTTTTCGGCGGTCCACAAAATCACGCTGGCGCAGTCTTTGCGCACGCGGCGCACATGCTCGGTGCCCAGCGAATCCAAGTTTTTTGCCACCATATACGCAAACGAGCGACCTGCTTGCAGCACGGTGTACATATCGGCCACCTTGCCCTGAATGAGCTGGAACTCGCCAATGCTTTGCCCAAACTGCTTGCGCTCGTGGATATAGGGCATGACGTTGTCCATTACCGCTTGCATGATGCCCAAAGGCCCGCCGCTCAGTACCGCGCGCTCATAGTCCAGGCCGCTCATCAGCACCTTGGCACCGTTGTTAATGCCGCCCAACACGTTGGCCAGCGGCACTTCCACGTTGTTGAATACCAGCTCGCCAGTGTGGCTGCCGCGCATGCCCAGCTTGTCCAGCTTTTGCGCCACCGAGAATCCCGGCATGCCTTTTTCAATCAAAAACGCCGTCACGCCACGCGCGCCTAACTCGGGGTCGGTTTTGGCATAGACCACTAAGGTGTCGGCATCCGGGCCGTTGGTAATCCACATCTTTGTGCCGTTCAAAACAAAGTACCCGCCCTTGTCTTGCGCGCGCAGCTTCATGGACAACACATCGCTGCCTGCGCCGGGCTCGCTCATGGCCAGGGCGCCCACGTGTTCACCGCTGATCAGCTTGGGCAGGTAGCGCTGACGCTGCTCCGGCGTGCCATTGCGGCGAATTTGGTTGACGCACAAATTGCTGTGCGCGCCATACGACAAACCCACCGACGCACTGGCGCGCGAGATTTCTTCCATGGCCACCATGTGGGCCAGATAGCCCATGGCAGCGCCACCATATTCTTCTTCCACCGTAATACCCAGCACGCCCAGATCGCCCATCTTGCGCCACAAGTCCATGGGGAACTGGTCGTCGCGGTCGATAGCGGCGGCACGCGGTGCGATTTCGGCTTGCGCAAAAGCATGCACCGCTTCGCGCAGCGCATCCACGTCTTCGCCTAGTTGAAAGTCCAGCCCTGGTAATGTCACTTTTTATCCCTTAAGAAAAATACTTCAGCTGCTTGCAGGCACCGTGGTCAGGGTTTGCTGCATCAAGGCACACGGGCTGCTGCGTCCTTGCGCATCCACATGTAGCACCTCTACCGCAGCCACCGTCACCCGCTTACCGGCGCGCACTACTGTACCGGTAGCACGCAACTCCCCATCTTTAAAAGCCGCCAGAAAATTGATTTTGTATTCCACCGTGGTGACCTCAAGTCCTTCGGGGGCAAGCGTCAAAGCGGCATAACCACCAGCGATGTCGGCCAGCATGCCACTGGCGCCGCCGTGAAAGCCGCCTTGCTGCTGCGTTACCTTATCGGAGTAAGGCAGGGCCAGCTCCACACATCCGGGCTCGGCGCGCAGCAGGCGCACGCCCATGGCCTGCGACATGCCCTGACGCGCCAGGCTGTTGGCAATGCGCTCCCACAGCGCAGGATAGGGCACGACCTGGGGAGCGGTATCAGCGGACATGCGCAACCTGGGCTTTGGGTTTTTTGTTTTTAGGCGCGCTAGCGGCCACTTTACCCAGCAGGGTGCGGGCTTCGCGCTGATGCACTTTGATCTCGTCTAAATTAGCCTGCAAATCGGCCATCTGGTCTTCGATACGGCTGCGGTGTACGTCCAGCACCTCCAAAAACTTGGTCAGCTGCATGCCGGTGTCGCGCGGGCTTTCGTAGGTGTCGATGATGTCCTTGGCCTCGGTCAGGCTCAGGCCCAGGCGTTTCGCGCGCAAGGTGAGCTTGAGGCGGGTGCGATCGCGCACGCTATAGACCCGGTTGCGCCCGCCCGGGCCAGTCCGCTCGGGTTGCAACAAGCCCAGGTCTTCGTAAAAACGAATAGCCCGGGTGGTCAGGTCAAACTCTTTCGACAGGTCGCTGATACTGAAGGTACTGCTCATAGTCGGTGGCAAAAAGCTGGCGAGGTGCAAGATACAAACCCATGCGACACAGGCCAAGGGCCTTACTGTCTAGAATCAAGGTTGACGTTTACGTAAACGTCAATTATGAACCATAAGCCGCCCGCCATGAACGCCCTCGAATCCCACTTGCACTATCCCCTGGGCAACGCCCTACCGGCGCCGGGGGGCAGCATCGAGGTGGCGCCCGGTATTTTGTGGCTACGCATGGTGCTGCCCTTTGCGCTAGACCATATCAACCTATGGCTGTTGCGCGATTGCATGGAAGGTGAAAACGGCCCGGTAGAGGGCTGGAGCGTGGTGGACTGCTGCATCCACCGCGATGAAGCCAAGGCCCAATGGGAACAAATATTTAGTAATGAGTTACAAGGCTTGCCGATCCTGCGCGTGATCTGCACCCATATGCACCCGGACCACATCGGCCTTGCCCATTGGCTGTGCGAGCGTTGGAAGGTGGACTTGTGGATCAGCGCTGCCGACTACCATGTGGCGCGTTTTGCCTGCATGGGCGCCAACGGCTTTGGCGGCGAGCGCTCAGCGGCTTATTTCGCGGCCCACGGCATGAACGACGAAGGCTCGGTAGAACAAGTGCGTGCGCGCACCAACTATTTTCCTAACCTGGTGCCCTCCATCCCTGACAGCTACCACCGCCTGATGGACGGCACCGTGCTGGACATTGGCGGGCGCAACTGGCGCTGCATCAGCGGCTACGGCCACGCGCCTGAACATATTGCGCTGTACTGCGATGACTTGCAGGTGCTGATCGGCGGCGACATGATGCTGCCACGTATTTCCACCAACGTCAGCGTCTACGAGCAAGAGCCCGAGGCCGATGCGCTCAAGCTGTTTTTGGACTCGATCGACAAGTTCAAACCCCTGCCGGTGGATACCTTAACGCTACCGTCGCATGGCAAGCCTTTTACTGGCTTGCATATGCGCATTGAGCAATTGCACTCCCACCACCGCGATCGCTTGGCTGAAGTGATGCAAGCCTGCGCCGCCGGTCCGCAAAGCGCGCGCGATGTGGTGCCCGTGCTGTTCACCCGGGCCCTAGATTTGCACCAAATGACCTTTGCCATGGGCGAGGCGGTAGCCCATTTGCATATGCTGTGGTTCCAGAAAAAACTGCGCCGCAGCCTGGGCGCCGATGGCGTCTACCGCTTTAGCTTGCCAGCCTAAGGCGCTGCTTACCAAAGCGGCGCAGTCGGGTCTTTGAGCTGTTTGCGCCGCTGCGGGTAGTCGGGCATCACGCTACCCACCGTCTGCCAAAAGCGCGGGCTGTGGTTCATGACGCGCAAATGGCTCAGCTCATGCGCCACCACATAGTCGATCACCGGCAATTCAAAATGCATCAAGCGCCAGTTCAGGCGGATAGAGCCGTCGCTCTTGGCGCTGCCCCAGCGCTTATCGGCATTGCTCAGCGACAAGCGTGTCCAGCGCACTTGCAATTGCGGCGCAAAGTGATTGAGCCGCTCTTCAAACAAGGCCTTGGCCTGGCGCATCAGCCAAGCCTGCGTGGCATCGCGAATTTGCGCCGCGCTAGCGTGCACAGGCAGCGCAATGCGCAACTCGCGCAGCAGTGGGCCGTCTTGCGCGCTTTGGGTCTCTGCCAAGGCTGCGCCCACGGCGCTAAAACTATGCGAGGGGTCTAGGCGCAAGCGCAGCAAGCCGCCCAGGTAAGGGAAAACCGCGCCATCGCACCAGTCGACACGGGTTTGCAGCAATTGCGTATGTCGCTCCCGGCTTTCGTGCAATTTGCGCACGATCCACTCGGCGCGCGCTTGCAATACCTGGTCGATTTCATTAAGCGAGGTCCAGCGTGGCGCACGCACACTGAGACCATCGGGCCCGATACTCATGCCGATGCTGCTGCGGCGCGCACGTGCGAGCGAAAACCCCACCTGCACGCCTTGCAAACGCAAACTGCGCGTGGCCTGCGGGTGGGCAAAACCAGTGTCTGTTGTCACAAGATGCGCCGAGGTACTTTGGCTACTTGCGTTGGAGTCCATTAACTCGGGGGATGTTACTTTGGGCCTTTTTACCTTCATCGCCTCTGGCGTTGCCGCACGGCGTGGCGCGCGCGCGGAAGGCTTGGGTTGTGCGGTTTTTGCCGGTGACACAGTGCCTAGCGGCTCAAACAAATCCATGGTGTAACGCAGCAGCGGATGCATGGCGCAGGTGCTCTGGCGCGCTAGGGCTGGGGCGGGTAAGCGTCCGGGTCCAGACGGCGCATTTCGGCCTCTATCCAGGCCTCGACTTCGCGCATCATTTCCTCCGGGCTACGGCCTTCGCTGGCAATCGCCGGGCCTATGGATACATCCACTAAGCCGGGGTATTTGATGAATGCTTTGCGCGGCCAAACGCGGGCCGAATTGACGGCGATGGGAAACACCGGCGCGCCGGTCTCAATAGCCAGCCGCGTACCGCCAGCTTTGTACACGCCCTTCTCGCCGCGCGGTATGCGCGTGCCCTCTGGAAACATGATGATCCAGACCCCACGGGCCAGCAATTCTTGGCCTTGCGACACCACCTTGTTAAAGGCCTGCGAGCGCTGGCTGCGGTCGATATGGATCATGTCCAAACGGCTCATGGCCCAGCCGAAAAACGGTACATAGAGCAACTCTTTTTTAAACACAAAAGCCAGCGGATGCGGCATCAGCGAAGGCAGCAAAAAAGTCTCTAAGGTGGACTGGTGCTTTACCAGCAACACAGCGGCACTGTTTTCGCCGGTAGGCAAATGTTCCCAGCCGCTAACGCGCACCCGGATGCCCAAAATCACGCGCGCACCAGCAATGGCCGTACGCAACCAGGCGCGTGCCATGGCCCATAGCGGATTGCCCCGGATAAAAATCGAGGCGCCCAAAATCGCAAACGCAAAAGGGACGACGGTCAGCATCATCCACAGCATGTGCAAGACCGAGCGAATGAAAGACATAAATGGGGTACGCAAATGAAAGGGGCGCTAGCTGCGCGCCACCAGGTAGTCCGCAAAGGCAGACAGGTCCGTATGCACCATGGTTTGCGGCGGAAAGTCGGCTGGCAGTGGCTGGCCGCGCCAGAGTGCGCCTTTGCCGGTTTGCACCACATGCGGCGTGCAGCCTGCGCCTATGGCGGCAATCATGTCACGCGCCGTGTCGCCCACTGCGGGCATGGTGGCCAGGCCCATGCCATAGCGCTCGGCAATTTGCTCAAACAAACCGGAGGCGGGTTTGCGGCAGCGGCAATTTTCAGCTGGGCTGTGCGGGCAGTAAAACACCGCGTCGATGCGCCCACCCACGGCGGCCAACATGCTGTGCATTTTGGCGTGCATGGCATTGAGCGCCGCTACATCAAACAGCCCGCGCCCCAGGCCCGACTGGTTGCTGGCCACCACCACATGCCACCCGGCGTGGTTGATGCGCGCAATCGCCTCCAGCGCGCCGGGCAGCGGTATCCATTCGTCAGCGGACTTGATGTAGTCGTCGCTGTCCTCGTTAATGGTGCCGTCGCGGTCGAGGATACAGAGTTTCATGGTGCTAAAAAGAGTTTAAGCGGCCAACTTGGACAAATCGGCCACGCGGTTCATGGCGCTGTGCAATTGCTGCAAAAGCGCCAGCCGGTTGGCCTTGAGCGCCGGGTCCTCGGCATTGACCATGACACCGTCAAAAAACGCGTCTACTGGCGCACGCAATGCAGCCAGGGCTTGCAGGCTGGCGGTGTAGTCCTTGGCGGCAAACAAAGCGTCGGCCTGCGGGACGATGCTTTGCATGGCGGCGAACAAAGCCTTTTCGGCGGCTTCGTGCAACAAGGCGGCGTTCACCTGGCCTTGCGCGGCGTCGGATTTTTTGAGAATGTTGCCAATGCGTTTGTTGGCAGCCGCCAGCGCCGCGCTTTCGGGCAGGGCGGAGAAGGCGCGTACCGCCGCCAATTGCTTTGGCACCTCTGCCAGC
The DNA here is from genome assembly GCA_945869165.1 of Comamonas sp. lk. Lineage (GTDB taxonomy): Bacteria > Pseudomonadota > Gammaproteobacteria > Burkholderiales > Burkholderiaceae_C > Allorhodoferax. The sequence goes on from CAMBNY010000019.1 coordinate 33,811, forward strand.
AACTGCGGGCGCAAGGCTAGCACCGCTTCTACCTCTTGCGCGCTATAGCCTTGTTCGCGTAACGCGCCGGATAGGCGGTCGAAAATGAAATTCGCCAAAGCTGCGTTGGCATCTTGCAAGCCAGGGTGCAAGGAAGCGTACGCGGTGGAGGCGTCGTGTAGTAGCGCTTCGAGGGCAAGTGGTTGCGCGCTTTCCATCAACATCCGAATCACGCCTAGCGCATGGCGGCGCAGCGCGAAAGGGTCTTTGTCGCCGGTGGGCAAATTGCCGATGCCAAACATACCGACCAAGGTTTCTAATTTATCAGCCAAAGCGACGGCCAGCGCGATCTGACTGCGCGGTAATTCGTCACCCGCAAACCGCGGCTTGTAGTGGTCTTCAATCGCAATCGCCACGGCTTCGCCCAAACCATCATGGCGGGCATAGTAGCCACCCATAGTGCCTTGCAGCTCGGGGAACTCGCCCACCATATCGGTGAGCAAATCTGCCTTAGCTAAGCGCGCTGCGGTTTGCACTTGCGCGGACAGATTGGCGTCCAATTGCAGGGCCTGGCTGATAGCCCGCGCAATGGAGCACACCCGGAGCATGCGATCACCCTGTGTGCCCAACTGGTTGTGATAAACCACCTTAGACAAACCCTCAACGCGCGACTCCAAACTGCGCTTGCGGTCTTGGTCGAAAAAGAATTTGGCATCCGCCAGTCGCGGGCGCACCACGCGTTCGTTGCCGCCGATCACAAAGCTCGGGTCTGCGGGATTGATATTGCTGACGATTAGAAACTGGTTACTCAGCTTGCCATCGGCATCGAGCAGCGGAAAGTATTTTTGATTTGCCTTCATGGTCAGAATCAAACACTCTTGGGGCACTTGCAAAAACACTTCGTCAAAGTTGCAGACCATCACGGTGGGGCGCTCCACCAGCGCGGTCACTTCTTGCACCAGCGCGTTCTCTAGCAAAACTTCTTCAGCTTGGGCGTCGGTCAGCAAGGCAGGCTCTACTTCCAAACGGCGGCTCAGGCGTTTGGCCGCGCTGCGTAGTGCTTGCACCATGGCGCGGCTGCGTTCGTCAAAGCTGGCAATCACCGCACCATCGCGCGCCAGGGTGGTGGCGTAATCATCAGCATGGGCTATCACCACGGGCGAAACCACTGCTTCAAAACGATGGCCTTGGGTGCTGTTACCCGCCTGCAAGCCCAGTGCCTGCACCGGCACCACCGCGCTGCCGTGCAGAGCCAGCAAACCATGCGCCGGGCGCACAAAGCTGACGGTGCTCCAGCCGGGCAATTCGCAATCGCGCTCCAGCTGGTAGCTCATTACTTTGGGGATAGGCAGTTTGGCAATCGCATCGAGCAAGGCTTTTTGCAAACCTTCGGCCAGGCTGGCACCGCGCACCGTGCTGTCAAAGTACAAAGCCTCGGCTTTGCCGTCCATGCGTTTTTGCAAACCGGCGATAGCCTCAGGCCCCGCGCCCAGGGCTTGCAGTTTTTTCAACAGGGCCGGTGTGGCTTGGCCGCTGGCGTCTAAGCCCACGGCCACGGGCATCAGTTTTTGCGATACCGCTTTGTCAGGCGCTTGCGCGCTAACCCCGGCAACATGCACCGCCAAGCGGCGGGGTGATGCGTAATCCATGACCGCTGCATCCGCAGCCGCCAGTCCTTGCGCTTTCAGGTTGTCGGCCAGCACGGTGGCAAAGGCCAGCCCCAACTTTTTCAAGGCCTTTGGCGGCAGCTCTTCGACAAAGAGTTCGACCAGCAGGTTGTGCGTATTCATGCTCATGCCGCCTTCTTCGCCATCTGCGCAATCCACTCGGGCGGGGCCATGGGAAAGCCCAATCGCTCGCGGCTCTCGTAGTAGCACTGCGCCACGCCGCGCGCGAGGTTGCGGATGCGGCCCATGTAGGCAGCGCGCTCGGTCACGCTGATGGCGCCGCGTGCGTCTAGCAAATTAAAAGTATGCGCCGCTTTGAGCACTTGCTCATAGGCCGGTAAAGCCAGGGGCACGTCGATCAAATGCTTGGCTTGTTTTTCATGCGCGGAAAAGGCGGTGAATAAAAAGTCGGTATCGCTGTGTTCGAAGTTGTAGGTGGATTGCTCCACTTCGTTTTGCTTGTACACGTCGCCGTACGACATATCTGCGGTCCACTGCAAGTTATAGACGTTGTCCACGCCTTGCAGGTACATGGCCAGGCGCTCCAGACCGTAGGTAATTTCGCCGGTGACCGGCTTGCAGTCTATGCCGCCCACTTGCTGGAAATAGGTGAACTGCGTTACCTCCATGCCATTGAGCCACACTTCCCAGCCCAGGCCCCAGGCGCCCAGGGTGGGATTTTCCCAATCGTCTTCTACAAAGCGGATGTCGTTTTGCTTGAGGTAGAAGCCCAGCGCTTGCAGTGACCCAAGATACAAGTCCAGGATATTGGCCGGGGCCGGTTTCATGACGACCTGGTATTGGTAATAGTGTTGCAAACGATTGGGGTTTTCGCCGTAACGTCCATCCTTGGGGCGACGGCTCGGTTGCACATAAGCGGCATTCCAGGGCTCGGGGCCGATAGCGCGCAAAAACGTGGCGGTGTGCGAAGTGCCGGCGCCTACTTCCATGTCGTAGGGTTGCAAAAGGGCGCAGCCTTGCGCGTCCCAATAGGACTGCAAGGTCAAAATAATTTGCTGGAATGTCTTCATGGGGTGGCCGGGGCGCGGCAGGGGCGCTATGGGTTGGTCTGCTTACAAATGTTTGCAGCGTAAGCGGGCAATTTTACGGGCCATTGCTTTGGCCGCTGAAGGCTAGCGCAAGCGCGCGCCTTGCGGTGCAAGGCTTGACGCTTCAATCTGGGCGCCTTCCTGCAAAAGCGGAAAAGGCCAAGGCGGCCAGCCCCATCAGCCACAGCGGCCACAAACCCCATCGCGCCGCCCACCACGCAAAAGGCGTCAGGCCTGCGCGGCCTTGCACATTCCCATGTAAGACACCGGCTGCGCCATAGGGCAGTTGTTCTTGCACCGCGCCAGAGTGCGCAATGATGGCGGTAGCGCCGGTATTGGTGGCGCGCAACACAGGCAGACCAAACTCCAAAGCGCGCATGCGCGCAATACTCAGGTGTTGATGAATCGCCAGGCCCTCGCCAAACCAGGCCAGGTTGCTGACATTGACCAGCGCAGTGGGGGCCTTGGCCGGGTCGATAAATCGCGTGGCCAGCTCTTCACCAAACAAATCTTCGTAACAAATATGCACCGCTAGCCGCTGGCCCTGCATGGCAAAAGAGGGCTGGCCCAAAGATCCGCGATTGAAGTCCCCCAAAGGAATGTGCATCAAGTTGGTAAACCACCGGAACAAGGGCGGGATGAATTCACCAAAAGGCACCAGGTGGTGCTTGTCATAGCGCTGCAATTGCGCATTAGCCGGCATAAAGCCGATGACCGAGTTGGTAAAGCCCTGCTGGTTATCGCCCAGCGGAATGCCGAAGATGGCCGCGTGGCCATTGGTGCGCAAGCCGTCGCTCAAGCGGTCCCAATAGCCTTCTGGCAAATCCTGGGGTAGCAATGGCACAGCCGTCTCTGGCGCCACCACCAAGTCGCTGCTGGCGGCCAGCAGCTGCGCTTGGTACCAGCTAAGCGCTTGCGGCACGCCGCTGAATGGTTCAAACTTTTCATTCTGCGCGATACCGCCTTGCAAGAGCGTGACGCTGAAGCTACCGGCATCGCGCGTCCATTGGGTCCAGGTAATGGGGATCAGCAGGGGCGCAATCAAGAGCATCAACGCGGCCAGCAGTGCTGCGCTGCCCGTGGGCCGCACGCCGCCGGGCGCACGGCGACCCATCACACCCATAAGCGCTTGCGTGAAAGCTATGCCGACAAAGCCCGCCAATGCGGTGATGCCATAGGCCCCTAGCCACGGCGCAAAAAATGCCAAGGGACCATCGACATGGGCATAGCCGCCTGCGCCCCAGCCAAAGCCGGTCAGCCAGGTGCCGCGCGCCATCTCGGCCATCATCCACAAAAAGCCAAAAAGCAATGCGCCCGAAAAAGCACCGCGCCGCGCCAAGCGCCACCACAGGCCACCGGCCAGTGCAAAGTACACCGCTAGCAAGCCCGCCAGCATCCACTCGGCCAGCGCCGCCAAAGGCGCGGGCATGCCGCCATAGGTGTGCATGGCGGTAAACAGCCAGCCAAAGGTGCAGCCTAAATAAACCGTGGTGAAAACCCAGGCGCGCCATGCGGCTTGGCGTGCCGAACTTGACCCCAACAAAGCGCCGGCCAAAAGCACCATGGACAGCAACTGCAGCGACCATTGCGGCTGGCCGTAGTCCATCAAAAAACGAAAAGGCCAAGCCACACCGGCTGCGTGCAGCAGGCCCGCCAGCAAAGGCATAAGCAGCTGCGCAGACGGGCGCATCACGGTGCGGGCGGTGCGGCCAGGGGTGACACTTTGAACCAACGCACCGCACCGCCGCGCGTGTGCAGCACCACAAACTGCAAGCCCAGCATGGTGTGGCGCTCGCCGCGCTGGGGCACGTGGCCCATTTCATGGGCCACCAGGCCGCCTATGGTGTCAAAGTCGTCGGCGTCTTCGCGCGCCAGCAGGTCCACGCCAAAGGCGCTGCTCACGCGCTCCAGCGTGGCGTCGCCGTTTACGCGGAAGCTGCGGTCGGGCAGCGCGAACACATCGCCCTCGTCGTCGTCGATATCAAACTCATCCTCAATCTCGCCGACGATTTGCTCAAGCACGTCCTCGATGGTGATCAGACCTGCCACACGACCAAACTCATCGATCACGATGGCCAGGTGGTTGCGGTTGCCTTTGAAGTCGCGCAGCAAATCATTGAGGCCCTTGGTCTCGGGCACAAACACGGCAGGGCGCAGCAGCGCGCGGATATTGAGCTCGGGGGCGCGCTGGAGTTTGAGCAAATCCTTGGCCATCAGGATGCCGATGATGTTTTCTCGCTCGCCCTCAAACACCGGAAAGCGCGAGTGCGCGGTGTCGATCACGCTGTGCAGCAATTCATCCATGGGCGACTGGATGTCCAGCAAATCCATGCGTGTGGCTGCCACCATCACATCGCCCGCCGTCATGTCGGCCATGCGGATCACGCCTTCGAGCATGGCGCGGGACTGGGCGCCAATGATTTTGTTGTCCTCGGCCTCGGCCAAGGTCTCCATCAATTCCTCAGCCGAGTCCGGGCCGGGGTGCAGAAACTCTGCCAGGCGTTGCAGAAACGTTCGCTTGTCTTCTTTGTCGTGAGAATGCGCGGGGTGGGGGTCGGACACTGGCGTGGGGCAAAGCTGCCGTTTTTGCGAAGCCTCAAGGATAGCCCATTGTCAAGGCACTGGCGTCTACGGCCCAAGGCCTAGGCAAACTCTAAAAAGGAGAGCGGTCGGGTGCCTCGCGCATGGACTTGCGCATGTCCTGAAAACTTGCCAGCAGCGCCCAAAAGTGACGCGCCTGCGATTTGAGCTGGTAATCCGTGGCGGCCATCTGCACATCAACCGCCTCATGCCAATGCGATTGCAGCGTAGGCGAGGGCAGGCTCAGGTAAGCCTCGGACTCTGAACCTAGGCGCTCTACCGTGGCACCGGCACGCTGCGCTATGTGCAACATGGCGGTGTTTTCGCTCAGGGCGTGGATAAACATGAGGGAAATGCGGTCGTTACGCGCATGCAAAACAGCCCGCGCAAACAATTCGGTGCCAAAGCCCCGCCCGCGCCAAGCGGGTAACACCGAGACGCCAAACTCGGCACAGCTGGCCTCCTGCGGCTCATGGATATAAGCCAGATGCGCCATTGCAATGAGGCAAAGCTTGCGGTTGTAAATGCCAAATACACGGTCGCGCCCGAAGTCCAAGTTGGCAACATAGTGCTCGATTTGCGCATCCTGCGCGGCGTAGCCAAAACGCAGGTAGCGATCCGCCCCGTCCAGTGCCCGCAAGTGGGTCAGCACATCTTGGCGGTCCTGTAGATGCAACTCGCGCACGGGTACAAAACTATCCTGGCCCTCGGTTCTGGACTTGGCGCTGAAGGCCATCATTGCAAACTGCCATGGCACCAGAACTTTGGCGAGAAACCAGTAAAACCCGGAAGTGATTGCATACATGCGGCCCACTATAAGGGTTTTCCCTAGGTTGCACCCCCATCAAGGTCAAGGTCGACCCCGAAAACACATCCTCAGGCCGGCAAAAAGCCTTCAATCGACAAATAACGCTCGCCGGTATCGTAGTTAAAGCCCAGCACTTTCGCGCCTGAGGGCAGTTCGGGCAGCTTTTGGGCAATCGCGGCCAGGGTGGCGCCGCTGCTGATGCCCACCAGCATGCCTTCTTGCGCGGCGCTGCGGCGGGCCATTTCGCCGGAAGCTTCGGCTTCCACCTGGATCACGCCATCGAGCAAATCAGTGTGCAGGTTTTTAGGGATGAAGCCCGCGCCAATGCCTTGGATGGGGTGTGGCGAGGGCGCGCCGCCGGAGATGACCGGGCTTTGTGTGGGCTCTACCGCAAATACCTTCAGGCCCGGCCACTTGGCTTTAAGCACCTGCGCCACGCCGGTGATGTGGCCGCCGGTGCCTACGCCCGTGATGATGGCGTCCAATCCCTCAGGGAAATCAGCCAGGATTTCCAGCGCAGTGGTGCGGGTGTGGACTTCCACATTGGCGGGGTTTTCAAACTGCTGTGGCATCCAGGCGCCGGGCGTGGCATCGACCAGTTCCTGGGCACGGGCGATGGCGCCTTTCATGCCTTTTTCGCGCGGCGTCAGGTCAAAGCTGGCGCCATAGGCCAACATCAGGCGACGACGTTCGATGGACATGCTGTCGGGCATCACCAAGATCAGTTTGTAGCCTTTGACGGCTGCCACCATGGCCAGGCCGACGCCGGTATTGCCCGAGGTGGGCTCGATGATGGTGCCGCCGGGCTGCAACACGCCGGACTTTTCCGCATCCTCCACCATGGCCAGCGCGATGCGGTCCTTGATCGAGCCGCCGGGGTTGCTGCGCTCGGACTTGATCCAGACCTGCGCATCCGGCCCGAACAGGCGGTTGATGCGGACGTGCGGCGTGTTGCCGATGGTGTGCAGGATGTTGTCGGCTTTCATGGTGTCTCCGGTGTGGGGTGATGGCAGCCGCGCGGCGGGCTCGTGGGGCTGCCATTTTGGGGCAGATTGGGCTGCTTGTTGCTTATATGGATATGCCAAGGCCGATAATCGCTCCCGTGAAGCCCGCCAGACCACCGCTGGTGCAATTTGGGAAACCAAGCACTGGAGGAACGTCCGGACTGCATAGGGCGGCGTAGCAGCTAACGGCTGTCCACTGAAAACCGTGCCCGCAAGGGCGCGGCATAAGGTGAGGATTAGAGCAACAGAGACGAGTTTCGTGCCCCGGCGCAGCGCAAGTTGCGCTACGGGTGCGAAGGTGAAACGGGCAATCTCTACGCGCAGCAATACCAAGTAGGCCAACGTTGACGGGGCCCCCTGAGTTGGCGGGTAGGTAGCACCGAGCTTTTGAGTGATCAAAGGCCCAGAGTAATGGTGGTCACACACCGGGGCAACCCGGCGTGCA
>CAMBNY010000020.1 GCA_945869165.1 Comamonas sp. lk
GCCGGTATCAATATGGACCTCAAGCGCGTCTCTGGCGACGGCTACTGGGACAACGTCTGGCTCAAGCAGCCTTTCTGCGCGGTGTACTGGGGCAACCGTCCCACCATCGACAACCAGTTCACTTCCACCTTTTACGGCGGCAAGAGCAATCCTTGGAACGACAGCCACTTCGAGAACGCCGACTTCACCAAAGCCCTGGAAGCCGCGCGCGTTGAAATGGACCCCAAGAAGCGCCAAGAGTTGTACTCGCGCTGCCAGGAGCTGGTGTCGCAAAACGCCGGCATGGTGAACTACGCAGTGCAAGACTACCTGGACGCGCACACCAACAAGCTGCAGGGCCTAACGCCTTCGGGCCGTTTTGACCTGGGTGATGGCCGCCTGGCTGAAAAAGGCTGGTTCGCCTAATCAGGCTGCGCAAGCCGTGTGAGGGCTGCCGCAGGGCAGCGCCTCGCACCGGCTTGTGTTGAGCGGCTAAATCACGCCGCTCAACACAAGCTGCATTGCCATGTTGGTGTAGTACATTGCGTGCATGGGGTTTCAATTCGCACCGAGCACTAATGAAACCCCCATGCAGATCCGTTTGCGCCTGATCGGTGTACTTATCTTGTTGGGTGTCGGCTGGGGCAGCACCCAAGCGCTCGGCAAAATGGCGGTGTCTTCCGGCCACCAACACTTTGGCCTTATTTTTTGGCAAGCGACGATTGGCGTCTTCGTGTTGGGTGCGCTCAACATCGCGCGGCGCGGGCATTTTGCTTTGAACCGGGCCGGGCTGCGCTTTGCGTTCATCATTGCGTGCATTGGCACGCTGATTCCCAACTCCACGTTTTACATCTCGGTGGCGCATTTGCCCAGCGGGGTAATGTCCATCCTGATCTCCACCATCCCCATGCTCTCGCTTCCCATGGCCTTGGCTTTGGGCATGGACCGCTTGCATCCGCTGCGATTACTGGGCTTGTTGTGCGGCTTTGTCGGCGTAGCGCTGATCGCCATTCCGCAAACCAGTTTGCCCACGCCCGAGATGGCCGCCTGGCTGCCCTTGGCCATGGTGGGCCCGGTGTTTTATGCCATGGAAGGCAATTACGTCGCCAAGTGGGGCATGGGCGATCTGGACGCGGTACAAGCCATGTTCTGGGCCTCCTTGCTAGCCGCACTCATGGCATTGCCTTTGGCGCTGGGCATGGACCAGTGGATAGACCCGCGCCCGCCTTACGGCACCCCGGAACTGGCGCTCATGGCCTCGTCCACCATCCACGCACTGATGTACGCCGCCTATGTGTGGCTGGCTGCCAAAGCCGGGGCGGTGTTTGCCACGCAAACCAGTTATGTGGTGACGCTCTCCGGCGTGCTGTGGGCGATGCTGCTGCTCGATGAACATTTCAGCGCCTGGGTCTGGGCGGCTATGGCGGTGATGTTGATTGGGCTTTTTTTGGTGCAGCCGCACGAGAGAGAAAACTCCCATCGCGCAGACTAGGGAAGATCTGCATAAGTCCAAACTCGTCATTGCGAGCGCAGCGAAGCAATCCATGTATTCATAGACTGCCACGTCGCTGCGCTCCTCGCAGTGACGGATGCACAGCTGCCACGTCGCTGCGCTGCTCGCAGTGACGGATGTCGCGAGGCCGAAGGCCGTCGCAAAGTGTCGTCATTGCGAGCGCAGCGAAGCAATCTACTTTGGCGCGCCAATCTTGCACGCTTGGGCCAGTTGCAACAAGGCCTCGCCCATCGCCGCAAAACTGGCAGCGGCCCGATGCGACATATGCCGTGCACGCAAATAGCCGTGTACCAATTCGGGCTCGTTGCGGTAACTTGCGGCCACACCGTCGGCCTGTAAGCGTTCCACGTAGATGCGTCCATCGTCACGCAAAGGGTCGATATCTGCAGTCACCACAAAGGCTGGTGGCATACCCAAAAAATCGGCTGCCTTGAGCGGCATCAATTCCGGGTCAGATGCGCTATCGCGGTCCATGCCGCCGGTGCGCAAGCCAAAGTACATGGCAGATTCTGCGGTGGTCAACATAGGCGCGTGGGCATTGCTAACGTAAGACCCGCGTGAAGTGTCGCCGCCCAGGCCCGGATAAATCAGCAACTGGCCCACTGGCATCACGCCACCCTGCGCACGCTGGCGCAAGCACAGCGCGGCTGCCAAATTGCCACCGGCACTGTCGCCGCCCGCGATGACACGCTGGCCTTGCGCATGCAAATATGCAAAAGCCGCCTGCACATCATCCAACTGCGCAGGGTGCTGGTGCTCGGGGGCCAAGCGATAAGCAATGGCCACCACATCGATGCCGGTGGCGGCGCACCAGCCGCTGCATGCATCGGCATGGCTTTCCAAGCCCCCCAGCAAAAAGCCGCCGCCGTGTAAATACAAAAGCACCGTGCCCTCATGCTGCTGGTGCGCATGCCGGTAACGCCGCGCGGGTATGGCGCGTTGTGGCCCCAAAGCGGCGATTGAGAAGTCCGTGGTGGACACCTCGGCAGGCATGGCGCCGCGCATCTCGGTGGCATAGCGGTTGTACCAGGCGCGGTTTTCTTCTGCGCTAAAGGTGTAGGCATCGGCCGGGTAAAAGGCATTGGTGCGGGCGATGTAAGCCAGCACCTCCGGGTCGGTGGGCATGGGGTGCGGTGCAGGAGGTGATGTGGACATAACAGGCGAACTTAGCTAATTGGATCGAACCTTAGCACGCGGATCAGGTTTCAAGGCAGCGCATAGCCGACATCCGCCCGCCGGTATGGCGCAAGCGCTAGGTGCCGCAGCGCCAAGCCTGATAGGCTTAGGTCCATGAGCCCAACCGTCCCTACCCAACGCACCCCGCCCTACGTTGCGCAGATCCGCCTGTATCAGGACTGGCTGCAAAGCACTCGCCAGTTGCACTTTACCGACTACCCCGCCCTATGGCGCTGGTCGGTGACCGATTTGGATGCTTTCTGGCAAAGCATTTGGGACTATTTCAATATGCAATCGCCCACGCCGCACAGTGCGGTGCTGGCGCGCAATGTGATGCCCGGCGCCCAGTGGTTTACCGGCGCGCAAGCCAACTATGCGCAGCAGGTGTTCCGCCATGTGCAAGCGGCGCATGCCGCAGGTTTTGCGGCCATCATCTGCCAGGATGAATCGGGCCAGGTCACCGAACTTTCCTGGCCCGAGCTGCGCCGCCAGGCCGCTTCGCTGGCCCTGCATTTGCGCGCCCAGGGCGTGCAGCCGGGCGACCGCATCGCTGCTTACCTGCCCAATTGCCCAGAGGCCATGGTGGCGTTTTTGGCCACAGTTTCTCTGGGTGCAGTCTGGAGTATTTGCGCGCCAGACATGGGCACTGCATCGGTGCTGGACCGCTTTCGCCAGATCGAGCCCAAGGTGCTGATTGCCGTCGATGGCGTGCAGTATGCGGGGCGCATGCACGACCGCATGGACGTGGTGCAAGCGCTCAAGGATGCGCTACCCACGGTGCAGCACCTGATCGTGCACCACCATATTGGCACTGCCGCCAGTTCCTCGCTGCCGGTGGCGCGCGCCACCGCGCTGTCCGATACGCTGCAAGCGGACAGCGCAGCCACCGATGCCTTTGAGCCCCTGTGGCTGCCCTTTGACCATCCTTTATGGATTGTGTATTCCAGCGGCACTACCGGCCTGCCCAAGCCCATCGTGCATGGCCACGGCGGCACCGTGCTGGTGGCGCTGGCCCTGAAAATTTTGCATAACGACGTGGGCTGCAGCTACCAGCCCAATAGCTGGGGCGAGCGCTACCACTGGTACAGCTCCACCGGCTGGGTGATGTGGAACGCGCAAATGAGCGGCCTGCTCAACGGCACCACTTGCGTGATTTACGACGGCAACCCCTCCGGCCCCAAAGACGCGCCCGATTGGGGCACCTTGTGGCGCTTTGCCGCCAATAACCGCGTCACCTTTTTCGGAGCCGGTGCAGCCTTTTATGCCAATTGCCAAAAGGCCGGGTTGGATTTGGCCAGCCTGGGCGACCTCAGCCCTATTCGCGCGTTGGGTACCACCGGTTCCCCGCTGGCACCGGAAACGCAAAACTGGGGTAGTGCCCAGTTCCGCGCGGTGCGCGCCGCTGCGCCAGCGCAAGCCTGGCCAGACGCTGATATCTGGTGGTGCAATATTTCGGGCGGCACCGATTTTTGCGGCGCATTTATCGGTGGCAACCGCGAGCTGCCGCAAGAGCCTGGCGTGATGCAATGCCGCTTACTGGGTTGCGCGGTCGAGGCTTGGAACGAGGCGGGCGAACCGGTCGTTGGCGAAGTGGGTGAACTGGTTTGCAGCCAGCCCATTCCGTCCATGCCCTTGTATTTTTGGGGCGACCCCGAAAACCAGCGCTACCTGGCCAGCTATTTTGAGATGTACCCTAAAGGCCTAGGGCGCCAACCCGGCGGTGGCGATGCCGCGCCCGAGGCCGGCGGCGTCTGGCGCCACGGCGACTGGCTGCGCATAGGCGCGCAAGGCGCTTTGCAAGAGGGCTGCGTGATTTATGGCCGCAGCGACGCCACCATCAACCGCCACGGCCTGCGCATGGGCACCAGCGAGATTTACAGCGCCGTAGAGGCCTTGCCCGAAGTACTGGACAGCATGGTGGTGGACCTGGAATACCTGGGTCGCGAAAGCTATATGCCGCTGTTTGTGGTGCTGCGGCCCGGCGTCAAGCTGGACGAGGCGCTCACGGCCCGGATTCGCGAGAGCATCCGCAGCGCCCTGAGCCCGCGCTTTTTGCCCAACGCCATCTTCCAGGTGGCGGAAATCCCGCGCACCTTGTCTGGCAAAAAGCAGGAACTGCCCATCAAAAAGCTGATGCTGGGCCAGCCCCTGGAAAAAGTGGTGAACCGCGAAGCCATGGCCAACCCCGGCTGCCTGGACTGGTACGTGGACATGGCGCGCGCGCATCTGGCGCGCAGCGCCTGAAAGCTCTGATCGCGCTACCCGATGTGACGCTTATCAGCGAAGCCCGCCATACACCCAACCATGTCGATGGGCTCGTACAGCCCAGAGCCAAAGTTACCCAAATCGGGCAAAGCGACCCAAAACGGCCCGCACTGGCCAACTTTTACGCCGCCTCTAGGGCCCAAAATTCGGTAAAGCGCTCCAATTTGCCCTGTACTTTTGCCTTCGGGGCGGAAAAAAGGCAAAATGGGGGGATGCGCGATAACACCACCACCAAGATCAGTCCCGACGGCCTCCGCTACCGCTCACGCGCCTCGGGGTCCCCTTTTGCACAATCCTCCGGTAACGCCAGCATGAGCTGCGCCAAGTGCGGTTTGCACAAACCGCGTTCTTTGGGATCATTTCGCAAGCTGGCAGGCAAAAGCATGTTTGTCTGCGGCGATTGCGTGCCGCCCAAGCCGGCCACCCCCCCAGCGGCGCCCCAAGCGCCCGCCAGCGAAAGCTGAAACGCCGCTAACGCGCTCCTCCGTGAGGAGCGCGCCTTGGGGCACACCTGACAACACCCCATGCGAATCGCCATAGCCGTGGCTTTGCCGCAAGAGTTGGACAGCGCCTTAGTGCAAGGCGCGGCGCAGGTTTTCTACACCGGCGTGGGCAAAGTCAACGCCACCCTGGCTACGCTGCAAGCCCTGCAAAGTTTCCATCCCGATATCCTGATTAACTTCGGCACCGCCGGAGCAGTCCACCCTAGCCTGTCCGGCCTGTTGCCGATCTCGCGGGCAGTGCAACGAGATATGAATGCCGAACCGCTGGCGCCGCGGGGTATCACGCCTTTTCACACAGGGCTACACCCTTTGGACAGCGGGCAAGCCGGTTGGGTCTGCGGCACAGGCGACAACTTTGTGAGCGCGCATGACCCTTGGTTTGACACCGCGGGCATCCATGTGGTGGACATGGAACTGTTTGCGATCGCCAGCGTCTGCCAACACCAAGGCACGCCGTGGCGCAGCATGAAATTTATCTCCGACCAGGCCAATGGCGATTCACCCACCGATTGGCAAGCCAATGTGCGCCGTGGCCAAGAGTTGTTTGTACCTTGGTTTTTTGACGAGTTTTTGGCGCAAACCAAGACGACCTAAGGCTTGCACCGGTACCAAGCGCTACGTTGCAGGTCCGCCAACACTCAAACCAAAGCCGCGCTTTAGTAATGCGGCGGCGTGATCACCCAGATAACTCGCACCGGCACTTCGCCGGGGTTGGCGCAGCGGTGGACATCGGTGCTTTTGAAGGAAAAGCTGTCGCCCTCGTGCAAGCGGAAATGCCGGCCTGAGACCCACAAATCTAAAGTGCCGGACAAGACGTAACCGGCCTCGGCGCCATCATGGAAATAGTCTTCGCTGTCCGAGCCTGGCTCGATGGTGCTGAGCAGCATTTCTAAGGGGCCGCTCAAATTGGGGGACAGCAGTTCTTCCTGGATACCTAGCCCGGTAAAGGACATGCGGCGGCGGTGGGTACTGCGCACCACCACATCACGCTCTGCCGGGTCGCCATCGGTGTTTTGCTGGAAGAACCAGTTCATATGCACGCCTAGCGCGTCGCTGATGCGTTTGAGCACCGCAATCGGCAGGCGCGAATGGTTGCGCTCTAGCTGGCTGAGGTAGCCGACCGAGATACCGGCTTTTTCGGCGACTTCGCGCAGGGTCAGATTTTTCACCAGGCGCAGTTCGCGCAATTGCTCGCCAATGGCCGCGCCCGGGTCGATGTCTTCCAGCACGGCCAATGATTCATCGTGGTCCTCGGGATGCGCCTGGCGTGTTGCTTGGATGGCCATGTTTGCTTGTTACGTAAATCGGACCGGCTGGTAATACTAATTACCGATTAGACCTTGATGCGCGCCGAGCTAGGGTCATACAAGGGCGCCAGAGATGGCTGCGCGCTGTAGCGAACACCGGCTACCTCAATCTCGTATTTGCCTTGCAAAATAGCCTCAGGCGCTTCGCCCTGGGTTTGGCATTCCACATAGCCCATGCCCAACGACTTGCCCAGGTGGTGGCCAAACATGCCCGAGCTGATGCGCCCCACGATAGCGCCATCGCGGCAAATAGGCTCGTTGTGGTAGAGCAAAGGCGTGGCGTCGTCCAGCGCGAACTGCACCAGGCGGCGCGTGAGGCCTGCTTCTTTTTGCGCTTGCAAAGCTTCCAAGCCGATAAAGCCGCCGGGCTTTTTCATGGCGACGGCAAAGCCTAGGCCCGATTGCAGCGGCGTATCTTCGTCGCTGATGTCGTGGCCCCAATGGCGGTAGCCTTTTTCCATGCGCAGCGAATTGAGCGCGTGGTAACCAGCCAGACGGCCACCGACCGAAGGCGCGGCCTGCATCAAAGCGTCGAACACGCCGGGCGCGCACTCGGTGGGGATGTACAACTCCCAGCCCAGCTCGCCCACATAGGTAATGCGGCTGGCGCGCACACGGGCATAGCCCAGGTCGATGATTTGCGAAGTGCCGAAGGGGAAGGCCGCAGGGGACATATCGGCATCCGTCAACTGGCTGAGCAACTCGCGCGAACGCGGGCCCATCACACCCAGGACTGCCATGCTGGAAGACACATCGATGGCCATGGCGCGCGCATCGGCGGGAATATTGCGCTGTAGCCAAGAGAAATCGCGCGTTTGCGTGGCGGCGGCGGTGACGACCAAATAGCGGTCTAGCGCCTCGCGCGTCACCGTCAAATCGGACTCAATACCGCCGCGCTCATTAAGCCACTGCGTATAGACCACTTTGCCCACAGGCACCGACATATTGTTGGCGCTGATGCGGTTGAGCACGGCCTCGGCATCCGGGCCTTGCACCACAAATTTGGCGAATGACGATTGGTCAAAAATGCCCACCGCATTGCGCACGGCTTGGTGCTCGGCGGCCGAGTAGTCAAACCAGTTTTGGCGACCGTAGCTGTACGCGTATTCGGCTTTAACGCCTGCGGGCGCGTACCAATTGGGCCGCTCCCAGCCAGCCGTTTCGCCAAAGCAGGCGCCGTGCGCGGCCAGGCGGTCGTGCAAGATAGAGCGGCGTACGCCACGCGCCGTCTCGGGCTGGCGGAAGGGCCAGTGCATGGCGTAGAGCAAGCCCAGCGATTCGACGGTGCGGTCGCGCAAATAGCTGCGGTTGCGTTGGAAGGGCATGACGCGGCGGATATCCACGTCCCACAAGTCCATGGGCGGATGGCCGTCCAGCATCCAGTCGGCCAGCACTTTGCCTGCGCCACCGGCAGACTGGATGCCGATGGAGTTAAAGCCTGCGGCCACGAACAAATTGCGCACTTCGGGCGTTTCGCCCAGCAAATAGCGGTCGTCTGGGGTAAAGCTTTCGGGGCCGTTAAAGAACAAATTGATGCCGGTTTTTTCCAGCGCCGGGGTGCGGTGCATGGCCGCGGCCAACAGCGGCTCGATGTGCTCTAAATCGTCGGGCAAGGATTCAAAGCTAAAGGTCTCGGGGATACCTTTCATGCCCC
This sequence comes from Comamonas sp. lk, assembly GCA_945869165.1. Lineage (GTDB taxonomy): Bacteria > Pseudomonadota > Gammaproteobacteria > Burkholderiales > Burkholderiaceae_C > Allorhodoferax. The sequence continues at coordinate 8,398 of CAMBNY010000020.1, forward strand.
AGGGTTTGGCCACCGGCTCAAACCAGCCGACCAAAAGCTTGCCCGCGTCTTCTTTGAAATACGCGCAGCCATCCGGGTCACGCAGCACCGGCAGGTTGGAGTGCAAGCCTTCCATGGGCTCGGTGACGATATAGAAATGTTCTGCGGCATGCAGCGGCACGGTGGTGCCCGCTTTGGCGCCAAGCTCATGCGCCCACATGCCGGCGCAGTTGACCACCATGTCGGCGCGAATGGTGCCGAACTCGGTGCGCACGCCCACGGCTTTGCCGTTTTCAACCAAAATTTCTTGGGCCGCGCAATTTTCAAAAATGCGCGCGCCACGGCTTTTCGCTCCTTTGGCCAGCGCTTGCGTGGTGTCAATCGGGTTGGTGCGTCCGTCTTTGGGGAGGTACACGCCGCCCACCACATCGGACACGGTGACGCCGGGCCACATGCTGGCGATTTCTGAAGGCGTGAGGGTCTGCACTTCCAGGCCAAAGCACTTGGCCATAGAGGCACCACGCTTAAGTTCCTCAAAGCGCGCCTGGTGCGTGGCAATCGCAATCGAGCCAGTTTGCCGAAAGCCGGTGGCTTGCCCGGTTTCTTGCTCCAGCGAGGCGTACAAATTGGTGGTGTACTGCGCCAGGCGCGTCAGGTTGTAAGTGGCGCGCAATTGGCCGACCAGCCCGGCGGCGTGCCAGGTAGTGCCACAAGTGAGTTGCTTGCGCTCAAGCAGCACCACATCCCTGCACCCGCGCAATGTCAGGTGATACCCCAAGCTACATCCGACGATGCCGCCGCCCACAATGACCACACTGGCCTGATTAGGTAGATCCATACGACCCCCGCAAGTAAAAAAATTGTCGAAAATTATTCTAGTGTAAAAAATTCGCGCTAAATTTTAATTTTTATGCCTACAATTCAAAAAAATTCGCGCCAGGGAGCATTGTGAACCTTGGCCTTGGTGTGAGACCGTCTTCGGAGCTTGATTCATGACAGAACATGCGCGCGTCGTTGTCATTGGAGGTGGAGTGGTGGGCTGTAGCTGCCTCTACCACCTGGCCGCTTTAGGGGTGAAAGACGCCCTGCTTTTGGAACGCGACGAATTGACGTCGGGCTCCACCTGGCACGCGGCGGGTAATCTGCCCACGTTTTCCAGCAGCTGGAGCATTCTGAAGCTGCAAAAGTATTCCGCAGCGCTGTACCGCAAGCTGGCCGCGTCGGCTGAAAACCCCATTAATTACCACCTGACTGGTTCGGTGCGACTGGCCCATGGCCGCAACCGGATGGACGAGTTTCACCATGCGAAAAGCATGGCCAAGGCCAATGGCCTGGAATACGAAATCCTCTCGCCCTCGGACCTTAAAAACCGCTACCCGCTGATTGAAACCCACGACTTGCAAGGCGCGTTGTGGGACCCGCTCGATGGCGATATCGACCCCTCGCAACTGACGCAAGCCCTGGCGCGCGAAGCGCGGCTTTTGGGCGGCACCATCCGCCGCCACACCCGCGTCACGGCACTGGCGCAAAAGCCCAATGGCGAATGGTTGGTCACCACAGACAAAGGTAAAATCACCGCCGAAATCATCGTCAACGCTGCAGGCTTTCGCGCTGGCGAAGTGATGGCCATGGTAGGTCGCCATTTACCTATCGCCGTCATGTCGCACCAGTATTTGGTGACGGAAGACGTGCCCGAGCTCACTTCACGCGGCGACGCGCGACTGCCGCTGTTGCGTGACCCGGATACTTCTTATTACCTGCGCCAGGAACGCGAAGGTTTCATCCTCGGGCCGTATGAATGGAAAGCCACACCCATGTGGCTAGACGGCATGCCCGACGACTTTGCCAACCAGTTGTGGAACGACGATTTCGAGCGCCTAGAAAAATACATCGAAGACGCCATGGCCCGCGTGCCTGCGCTGTCGCGCGCCGGTATCAAACGCGGCGTGAACGGCCCCATCCCCTATTCGCCCGACGGCAACCCCTACATCGGCCCCGAGCCAGGCTTGCGCAACTTCTTCCATTGCAACACCTTTAGCTTTGGCATCACCCAAGGCGGCGGCGCAGGTAAAGCATTGGCCGAGTGGGTGGTACACGGACAAACCGAATGGGACTTGTGGTCCCTGGACCGTCGCCGCTATGGCGACTACGCCACCACCGAGTACACCGTGGCCAAGGCCATCGAGGTGTACCAAAACGAATACGCCTCGTCCTTCCCCTACGAAGAGCGGCCCGCCGGGCGCCCACTGCGCACCTCGCCGCTGTACGAAACCCTCAAAGCCAAGGGTGCCCGCTTTGGCGCGCGCGGCGGCTGGGAGCGCGCGGTGTACCTGGACTTGAAAGGCGACGTGCCTGCCGACACGCATTCTTTCCGCCGCGAAAACGTGTGGCACGGTGCGGTAGCCGAGGAAGTCAAAGCCGTTCGCGAGCGCGTGGGCATTTTGGATTTACCCGGCTTTACCAAATACGAACTCAAAGGCCCGGGCGCATCCAAGCACCTGGATTATTTGTCTTGCTCCAAACTGCCTACGCAAGGCCGCGTGTCGCTGGCCTATGCGCTCACGCCCACCGGCAAACTGTGGAGCGAGTTCACTATCACGCGCTTGGGCGAGGACCATTTCTACATCATCAGCGCTGCGATTGCCGCTACGCACGATATGGACTTGCTGCGCCAGGGCTTGCCCGATAACAGTCCTATTAGCGTGACCGATGTCACCGCCGATTTCGGCACTTTGATCATCGCCGGGCCCCGTGCGCGCGATGTGCTCGGCCAAGTCACGAAAGCGGATTTGTCCAATGCCGGTTTCCCTTGGCTGACGGCGCAATACATCGAAACCGTAGCGGGCCGCTGCCTGGCCATGCGCGTCAACTATGTAGGCGAACTGGGCTGGGAGTTGCATGCACCGGTGGCCCAACTGCCCAAGCTGTACGCCGCCATCTGGGCTGCGGGCACGGCCCACGACATCCGCGACTTTGGCCTGTATGCCATGGACAGCTTGCGCGTGGACAAGTGCTACCGCGGCTGGAAGAGCGACCTGGAAAGTGGCTACACGCCCTTAGAGGCCTCGCTAGACCGTTTTGTGGACGTGAACAAGGCCGACTTCATCGGCAAAGCCGCACTGGTCGCCGAACATGCACGCGGCGCAGCGCAACGTTTTGTACCGCTGATTTTTGACGAAGACGGCGATGCCGAGAGCCCGTATTGCGCGCAAGTGTTTGATGGCGAACACAATGTGGGCCTGACCACGTCGGGCGTGTGGAGCCACACCTTAAAGAAGAGCGTGGCCCTGGCCTACGTCAAAGCCGACAAAGCCACGCCCGGCACCAAGTTGCAAGTGAATGTGCTGGGCACCATGCGCAGCGCCACCGTGCACGCCGAGCCTTTGTACGACCCGAAAAACGCGAAGCTGCGCGCCTAAACCGCGCTTGGTTTTGCACGCACACAACGGCATTGATAGACCCCATTACTGGCATTTAACCGAGGTACCCCATGAGCGCAATTCTTGAAAAAACCAATCCCCGTGGCGGCGCCCGTGATGCCCGCCGCGCTGCGCGCTCTGCGCCTCTGCCCGACAGCCTGCGCCCCGTGCGCCCGGGCATGAATGGCGGCGCCTACAAAGCGCTTAGCGATGCCGATGTGGTCAAAATCCATAACGCCGCTTTGGACGCACTGGAGAACATCGGCCTGGCCGATGCGCCGGAGAGCGGTATCGAGTTGATGACCAAAGCCGGTGCCAAACTCACCGACACAGGCCGCTTGCTGTTCCCCCGCGCACTGATTGAAGACACCGTGGCCAATGCCGCACGCCACTTTGTGTTGCACGGGCAGGACCCCAAGCACGACATGGAGCCCTGGGGTAGCAAGGTGTATTTCGGCACCGCTGGCGCAGCCGTGAGCATGGTAGACCCGTATACCGGCGACTACCGCGACTCCACCACCCAGGACCTGTACAACATCGCCCGCGTGGTGGACACGCTAGAGCACATCCACTTTTTCCAACGCTCAGTGGTCTGCCGCGATCTGGATTTGCCGCGCGAGATGGACTTCAACACCACCTACGCCAGCGTCAGCGGAACTACCAAGCACGTGGGCTCTAGCTGGGTATCGCCCGAGCACCTGGAAGAAACGCTCAAGATGCTGCACATCATCGCCGGGGGCGAAGACAAGTGGCGCGCGCGCCCCTTTGTCAGCCAGTCCAACTGCTTTGTCGTGCCGCCTATGAAGTTTGCCTACGACGCTTGCAAGTGTCTGGAAGTGGCGGTGCGTGGCGGTATGCCGGTGTTGCTGTTGTCCGCCGGTCAAGCTGGTGCCACCGCACCCGCATCCTTGGCCACCGCGCTGGTGCAAGAAACCGCCGAATGCCTGGCCGGCTTGGTGTATGTGAATGCCGTCAAGCCCAAAGCACCGGCCATGTTCGGCACTTGGTGTTTTGTGTCCGACCTGCGTACGGGTGCTATGTCGGGCGGTAGCCCGGAGCAAGCGCTGCTGTCAGCGGCCAGTGCACAAATGGCGCGCTTCTACGACCTGACCGGCGCCACCGCTTCAGGCATGTGCGACTCCAAACTGCCCGACGCCCAAGCCGGTTTTGAGAAGGCCTACAACCACGCGCTGGTGGGCAATGCTGGTGCCAACCTGATTTATGAATCGGCGGGCATGCTGGCCAGCCTCTTGGGCTTCTCGCTGGAAAGCCTGCTGATCGACAACGACATCATCGGCGCAGTGCAGCGCACGATTCGCGGTATTGAAGTGAACGACGAAACCTTGTCGCTAGACACCATCCGCGACGTTTGCCTGAACGGCCCCGGCCATTACCTGGGCGCGCCGCAGACTTTGCAGTTGATGCAAAAAGACTATCTGTACCCACAGGTAGCAAACCGCGCAAGCCCCAACCAATGGACCGAAGCGGGTCGCCCGACGATTGTGGAAACTGCGTCCAAGAAACTGCAAGTCATTCTCGATGGCCACTTCCCCTCGCATATTTCACCGGAGATGGACGCCCAGATTCGGGCCGAGTTTCCGGTGAAGCTGGCGCGCGAAGGCATGTTGCCCAAACATTAATTCCCGTCTACATCAGTTCGCCGTTGCGCCAAGCGCAGCGAGCGCTGATCCATTCAGCCCTGAAGCGATGGATTGCCGCGGCCCAGGGCCTACGGCCTCGCAAAGACCTGCTCATCGCCTATGGCCTGCCCTGCTACAGCGGCCGCAGTTGCGCAATGCGCTGCGTGCCGCGTTGCAGGGCCTCGCGCGCGGTGTGTACCGAGTGCGAACCGAGCACCAAAGGATAGGGATGCCGCACGGCAGAGCCCAAAAGAAATGCGCAGTCGCCCTGGGCGCAAAACACAATTTCGCTGGCGCCGTCGGCAAACACCGCTGCTTCGCGCTCCAGCGTCTGCCCCGCCACTTCCAAGCGCCCCTGCTGCGCAAACACCCAGGCCAGCGTATGTGCTGCAGGTAGTGTGTAAGTCCAGCGCTGGCCGCCCCGCAATTGCACCCACAGGTAGTTGGCATCAAAAGGCGCGGGAATCGCACTGCGTGCCTCGCCATAGCCGCCCAGCAGCACGGTGACCGGGCCGGATACCGGCACATTTTCCGGCTGGATAAATAGTGCTGATGGTTCTGCGTTTTCATGTGAGGGCGGCATGGAGAACCAGATTTGAAAACCGCGGATAGCGTCCTCTCCCAACGGCTTGGCGCGGTGCCAGATGCCACCGCCGGCCATCATCCACTCGATGCCACCGCGCCGCACCCGGTCTATCTGGCCTTGCGAGGTTTCATGCTCGATGTCAAAGCTCAAAGGGAAAGTCAGCGTGGCAATGCCGGAGTGCGGATGGAAACCGAAATTGGGCCCGCCGCCGCCCGGCGCTTCCAGGTAATCTAAAAACACAAAAGGCTTGAGTAGCTCTCCCAGATCCCCCGGACTGAAAACACGGGTAATGGGCCCGTGCCGTTTACCCGCAGTGCGCGTCAGGATCGAGGCTGGCGCCGACATCAGTCTTGCCCTTCATGCGCATCTCGGTCATCCCGCGCTTGCCAACCGCGCCGGTAACCTGCGCGAAAACCCAACCATGCACCACCACCGGCGGCCAGGAGAATCAAAATAACAATTGCTGGAACCACTTTTTTTCCTTTATTGCATGCGTAGGGCCCGTGCACTGGGCTGTCGCCCCAATATACCGCTATTGCCAAACCGGCACGAAACGCGAAGACCAAGCCATTGGCAGCGCTAGGGCCTCGACCTGCGATCCACATTTTTTCGAGCAATTGATTCAAAAATGCGTCACCAAGCAATGGCACAATGTTCTGTCAAGTCTTCATGAACATCAAGGAGTTTTCCCCCATGCAGCGTCGTCATCTTTTGCAAGCGGCCGGTGTCGCAAGCGTGTTTCCCGGTCTAGCCTTGGCACAGGAAAAATACCCCAGTAAAACGATTAGCTGGATCTGCCCCTACGGCGCCGGTGGCAATGCGGACTTGCGCTCGCGCCAATTGGCTAAACTGATGGGTGAAATACTGGGGCAGTCCATCATCGTAGATAACAAGGCGGGCGCGGGGGGCAACATCGGGACCGAGGTAATTGCCAAAGCCAAGCCGGACGGCTACACCATCGGCATGGGCAACTTTGCACCGCTGGCCGTGAACCACGCCTTATTCAAAAAACTTAACTTTGATGCTGCTGCTGACATCACTCCGATCGCACTGATTGAACGCGGACCTTTAATCCTGATGGTGCCCGCCGACTCCCCCTACAAAACGGTTAAAGACGTGGTGGCCGCTGCCAAAGCGGCACCGGGCAAATTGAGCTATGCATCGGGTGGCATCGGTGGCACGCACCACTTGAGTGGCGCGTTGTTTGAGTTCGCAGCCGGTATCGACATGATCCACGTGCCCTACAAAAGCGGCGCTGCGGGCACCAATGACTTGATGGGCGGGCAAGTGCAAATGATGTTCGAGCAGATGTACACCGCCATGCCGGCGATGAAAGGGGGCCGTTTGCGCGGCTTGGCCATTACCAGCAAAACCCGCTCTCCCCTGTTGCCGGACCTGTCCACCATGGGTGAGCAAGGCTACCCCGCGGTGGAAGTATTGAATTGGCAAGGCCTGATCGGCCCTAAAGGCCTGCCCACCGACATCATCAAAACCCTCAATGCCGCTTGCAATAAAGCGCTGCAAGACCCCGATTTACGGGAAAAAATGCTGGGCCAAGGCAATGAGATTGCTGGTGGTACGCCCGAACAATTTGCCGCACTGATCAGAGCCGAGTCGCCGCGCTGGGGCAAGGTGGTGCGGGACGCGAAGATCGAACCAGAATAAAGCTTGCGGCTGGGGCGCGACGAAGCGCCCGACCAGACCGCAAAAGGCCTTGCTTAAATAGCCGTGGGCGTTTGCGCCAAAGCCTGCGCTCGGCGTATGCTTTCCTGGCCGGGCAGCCACAGCACGGCCAGCACGCCGGTAGCCGCGATGCAGGCCATCAGCGTCATCAAGGTACCAAAGCCAGCCGCTTTGACCAATGGCCCGAGTAAATACACCGCCATCGAACTGATACCAAAGGAAATGGCAATGCGCGTACCGCTGACACGCGAGCGCATGGAATCATCGATATAGCGCACCACCATGGCGTCGCTAAACGGTATAGCGGCAAACACCATCACCATGTACCCGATAGCGGCCAGGTACCACTGCCAGCCACTGGTTTGCGAGGCCACGGCAAAAGCCAGGCACTGCAATATCAAAATACCCACAAACAAAGGCTTAACCGCCACCCGGTCTAGCAGGCGCCCGACCACGAGCTGCGCCAGCGAGCCGATGGCGTAGACCCCCGCGAGCAACATGCCCAATGTAGAAGGATCGCTGACCAAGCCTTGCAATCGATCGGCCAGCAATTGGGCGTTGCCGTTGGTGGTGAAGTTGAACAACAAGCTGGTTGTGGTGGCGGTAATCACCATCACCAGAAAAGTGCGCAGCACCAGGCTCTTGGGCATTGTCACGCTGGCAGAGCGGCTGCGTGCGGGCGTGGCGGACTCAGCCGGAGCCTGCCAGGCAAACAGCAGGCCCAAGCCCATGCACACCAGCGCGGGCACCACAAAGGCCACGCGCCAGCCGAAATGCTCCACCAGAAAACCGGTAGACAAAGCCGCCGTGGCAATTCCCAAATTGCCCGCCAGCCCATTCACACCAATAGTCCAGCCCGGACGCGCCGCACTTTGCACCAGCATGGGAATACCGACCGGGTGGTAAATCGAAGAAAAAGCGCCCATCACTACCAAAGCGATGGCCATCTCGGTGGGTGTGCGGGTGCACGCCACAGCCAGCGCGGACAAGCCCATGCCAAAGAAGAACACCAGCATCATGCGGCGCCGGCCCCATAAATCGCCCAGGCGCCCCGAGGGCACCGAGCCCAGGCCAAACAGCACAAAAGCACCGGTGGTGTAAGGCATCATGTCTTCCCAGCGCGCCAGGCCAAAGTCTGTGGCAATCGCGCCCACGGCAGCGGCAAAAATAAGCAAAAACAAATGGTCCAGCGCATGGGCCAGGTTGAGCAATATTTGCGTGGTGCGGTTCATCGGGCCATTCTAGGCAAGCTCTGTCCAGGCAGGTCGAGGCGATACCCGCCACACCCGTCACTGCGAGGAGCGCTAGCGACGCGGCAGTCCATAACTTCATGGATTGCCACGGCCTTCGGCCTCGCAATGACCGGCTCTCGCTGGCGTGGCGAAGCCATCGCTTTGTCGCCTAGTGGACGCGGCGGCGCATGCGCTTACACCGACAATCGCGCGCAACACCACAGGCCACCACTATGACGCAATCGACATCCGCACCCGAACAAAGCCATTACCGCATTTGCCCTTTGTGCGAAGCTTGTTGCGGCCTGGAAGTACGCACGCAGGGCGAAAAAATTATTAGCATTCGCGGCGCAGAGCACGATGTGTTTAGCCACGGCTATATCTGCCCCAAAGGCGTATCGCTCAAAGACCTGCATGAAGACCCGGACCGTCTGCGCACGCCGCTGATCAAGCGCGACGGTGAATTTATCGAAGCGAGTTGGGAAGAGGCTTTTGCTGAAATAAGCAAGCGCTTGCCGCCCTTAATCGCCGCGCATGGCAGCGACACCGTGGGCTGCATCGTGGGCAACCCAGTGGCGCACAAGATTGGGCTCTTGGCCTACTTTCCACGCTTGGTGCGCGCCATCGGCACACGCAATATTTTTTCTGCCTCTTCGCTGGACCAGATCCCCAAGCAGCTCAGCAGCGGCCTGATGTTTGGCGATTGGAATGCAGTCGCGGTGCCCGATATTGAGCGTACTGATTTCATGCTGATATTGGGCGCCAACCCCATGGTCAGCAACGGCAGTTTGTGGACCGTGCCCGATTACCGGGGCAAAGCGCGCGCGATGCGCGAGCGCGGCGGACGCATCGTGGTGGTGGACCCGCGCCGCACTGAAACCGCGGCACAGGCCGATATGCATATCCCCATTAAGCCGGGCGGCGATGCATTCTTCTTGCTGGGCTTGGTGCATACCTTGTTTGCAGAAAACTGGGTGCGTCTGGGCCATCTAGAGCCGCATCTTGCGGGCCTGGATGCGCTGCGCGAAGCCGTGCGCCCCTTCAGCCCCGAGCGCATGGCGCCAGGCTGCGGTATCGATGCGGACACCCAGCGCCGCATCGCAGGCGAACTGGCTCAGGCCGAACGCGCCGTGGTCTATGGCCGTATTGGCACCTGCACCCAGCGCTTTGGCACTATCAATAGTTGGCTGGTCGATGTGCTCAATATCTTGACGGGCAACCTGGACCGTGAAGGCGGCGCCATGTTTACCAAGGCCGCGGCCTTTGCGGTGAACACCAGCGGTACACCGGGCCAAGGGCGTGGCGTGATCACCGGCAGGCGTCACAGCCGCGTATCCAAAGCGCCAGAAGTGTTTGGCGAGTTTCCCATCACCTGTGTGGCCGAAGAAATCGAAACACCCGGCCCCGGCCAGATCAAGGCTTTGATTTGCATAGGCTCCAACCCGGTGCTCTCCACGCCGCAAGGGCCGCGCATCGCCAAGGCGCTTTCGTCTTTATCCTTCATGCTGAGCTTGGACATCTACCTCAACGAAACCAGCTGCCATGCGGATGTCATCCTGCCCGGCCTCTCGCCGCTGGAGGATGTGCACTACGACATCGCCTTCCCGCAGTTTTCCTACCGTAACCATGCGCGCTTTAGCGGGGCTGTATTTGCCAAGCCGCCAGGGCAGCCCCAAGAGTGGCAAACCTTGCTGCACCTGGCCGACATCCTCCAAGGCAAACCCGAGGCTCCGCTTGCGGGCCCAGAGCACGGGCCCGAAGCGCTCATCGACCAGGCACTGCGCGCCGGGCCTTATGGTCTGACGCTCGATCAAGTGAAGGCCGCGCCCGGCGGCATCGACCTGGGCGCTTTGCAAAGCCGCATGCCCGAGATGCTGCGCACGCCATCAGGCAAGATCGAATTGGCGCCACCCATGGTGCTGGCCGACTTGGCGCATGTGGAGGCAGCATTGAATACGGTGCCCGAAGGCATGCTCTTGATCGGGCGGCGTGACGTACGCTCGGGCAATAGCTGGATGCACAACCTGCCGGTGCTGGCCAAAGGCCCTGAGCGTTGCACCTTGCTCATGCATCCCCAAGATGCTGCCCGCTTGGGCCTGGCACAAGGCGCCTTAGCGCAGCTCAGCGCCCAAGGTACGACCCTGAGCGCGCCAGTGGACATCAGCGACGACATGATGCCCGGCGTCGTCAGTCTGCCGCACGGCTGGGGCCACGACCTGCCCGGTAGCCAACTGCAAGTGGCAGCGCGCCGACCGGGAATCAACCTCAACGCCTTGCTCAGCGACGGTGCGCGCGATCCACTGTCAGGCAATGCGGTGCTGAGCGGGGTGCCGGTGCAGGTGTCGGCTATGGCGTGAAGTGCAGGCTTGGCGCGCTGCAAACGAAGGGGTCAATGCGTTACCTATCCGCGCAGCGTGGCCGGCGGCCCCATAGGCTGGCGCAAATGGCCGATACCGCGAAACTCCAGGTTTTGGGTGGTGATGGTTTCCCACAAGTGGTCGCCATAGTAAAAGGGCTCAAAGGCCTCTGCGCCCGGTAAGTCCAGTGGCGCGATGACCGCATCGGCGCGGGGCTCGTAAAAATAGGGAATGGAAAAACGCTCCTGCCCCCAACCCAGCACGCGGTGCACCGTGGCCTGCACCCGGCCGGCCGTCCAGCGTTGCAGCACCTTGCCAAAATTGACCGCCAAAGTGCCTTCGGTGGGCGCGATATCGAGCCAATGCCCGTCGCGATGGCGGGCCTGCAAACCGCCCACACCGTTTTGTGCCAACAGGGTTAAAAAACCGGTGTCGGCATGCGGCCTGCCGGTCAGGTAATAGCGCTGGCCCGCATGCTCGGCCCACATCGCTTCGTCACCCAGCGCTTGCAAGGATTCTGCGCTGCGCACCGGGTAGCGGATAAAGCGCAGCGTAGAAATACCTTGGACAAAAGCAGCATCAAACGAGTGCTCGGGCAAGCCCAGACCGCGCGCCACACTTTGCATGATGGCGGCGCTGAGCTGGTGCATGGCCTGGTAGTACTGCGCCGCGGCAACGCGCCACCCCGGCAACGCTTGCTCCAAGGGTAATGGGCTGGGCTCGCGCAAGGGGTCGCCCTGCGAAAGCGCCAGTTCGGGCCAGACCAAATCCGGGCCGATATCTATGCCCTCTTTGTAAGTGGGAAAGCCGTTTTGCAAAGGAAACCAACCGCGGTATATATTGGGCTGCGAGGCCTCAAATTTGCGCTGCCACAGGCGCTTTAATGCCGGCTCTGGCAGCGAAAAAATACGCAACAAAGTTTGGCGCTGCGCCGCATCCAGATGCGCCCAGGCGGGCAAGTCGTCCAGCAGAAAAAAGCCGGTATCGCGGGCGGCAATGGCGATAGCTCGGTCCGCAGCGCTTTGACGCTGCAACGCGCCTGACAACAAATCAGCGGCAGAAATTGTGGGAATGGCTTGCGGGGACATGGCGGGATGCGGGCGGTTTTGGTAGTGGCCATTGTGATGTATGCCGCCAGACCTTTGGGCGCCACCCTGCTTTCAAAAGCAGTGCACCACGCCACGCAAGCAATAGGCGCAAAAAAAGCACCGGGAGCCATGTCCGGGTGCTTTCATGTTTGCTTTGCCACCAAATAAATGGTGGGCGGTGCAGGTTTCGAACCTGCGACCCCCACAGTGTGAAGATTCCGGCAGTTTGCTAATTTCCTATTTTAAATCAATAGCTTAGCTATTTTAGAATCCATCAAAGTAGTATACAAGTAGTATAGTTAACAGATTAAAAAGTTTGGTTTATATCATCATTTATAACAAAAAGAAATAAAACCGTAAAGACTCTTTACGCTTGACTAACTTTGAACTTGCAACCAATCTGTGGCTTCCATGCACTGGCAAATCAAAGTATATGGAATAGTCGCTTCAATCCAAATTTCGATCACTAGATTTGAAATATTTGACCGAAAAACAATGAAAAAAATCGCGTTTTTCAATGCTCACACGAGTGTGAGCATAATCTTTCCTTCATAGGGAAACAATAGGTAAAAACGTGATATTTTTAATCAAAAAACCGATGCTCATATTAGTATGAGCATAATCAATTTTTCAGAGGAGAGCAATGAGGAATATCCCGAATATCAGGCCTAAAAACCCGTTGCTGCCTCGGGCAGCATATCAGAAAATATGAAGAATTAAATCCGGAAAACCACCTAAGTTGTTAATCTATATAAGATTTTTTTACTTGGTGGGCGGTGCAGGTTTCGAACCTGCGACCCCCACAGTGTGAAAACTCCTACATTTCATCTTTTTCCCATTTAGAAACAACAACTTAGCTGTTTTACAGGGGGTCAAAGTAGTATAGTTGTAGTATACTCATATAATTACAAAGTGATATTTTAAATTTCACTTTGTGGCGTCAGTTGTAAACCAGTGTCATTTCTTTTTACGGTGCTGCTTTTTTAAGCACGTGTCGAGCGACCATTGTGGCCCAACGATGGCTCAATGTATATGCAGTTTTCGTGGCGAGCGGCCAATGTATATAAAGTTTCGCGCCGCAAACCGGCAATGTATGTGGAGTTTTGGTTCGCACTGGCCAATGTACATAGAGTTTTGTTAGCAACCATTGAGCACCCTCGTCCACTGAGTTGGGCACCACAAGATGGCGATTGCTTTGTGCGCGCCCGATCCAAAGTCAATGTGCGGAATTTGATAACAGTTAAATTGCCGGAACAATTTCACAGCTATGATCAAGTATCATTTTTTTACGCTGCGTGATTTTCAAGCCACCACTTTCAAGCGAGTCACTGGTAGAGCCATCGCTCGATGTGTATAAATTTTTCTTCTGAAGTGGCCGATGTGCATGATGATTGTGAATTTAACTTCGCCCTACCAGCGAAGCAGCATAGTCTGATCTCGATGCCCAAGAATTTGCGATGCCACGCCAACACCAACGCCGTTCCTCAACAGCGATGCAGCGACCTAATGTCGGATGTCATGCACGCCTAAATCTGGACGTCGCAACATGCCCGTCATGCTGCTCCACTTCTTTCGATAGCAAATGGGCGAAATGCCATTGCGACCCGCAAAGATCAATCGATCCGCAGAACCGGCAGTCAATGCAGGCTTCAAACGTTTGGCCAACGCCATCGTTTCTGGCGTAAAAAACAATGTTCGCGAATCTCCGTTCTTGGTTCTGGGGACGATGAGTTTCCCGCCTGGGATATCCAGGTCTTGCCATGATCCAGTTGCCGATGGATGGTGAGGTAATTATGGGAAAGATGCTAAATTTGCTCTTGTCGAAGCAAGATATAATTGCTATTTCTTATCCAATTCTCGTTGAGAGTTGATCATGAGTGAGTTTCAATATTCAAAGTTTGTTTAAACAAAGAAACCAAGTGCAATTTATTATGAATAACTTTTTCCGATTTGCGATTGCATCATTTTCCATTTTCTTATTGAGTGCTTGCAACAAAAGTGAAAATAGCTTTTCATCATTTACACCAGCCTACATTCCTCAAAACTCCATACCATCAACGGACTCCCTTAAACCTGATGAAGCGTTAGTTAGTGTTGGAGATGGGCAATTCTTAAACACAAGAAATGGATCAATACTCATGCATATGGGCGGCAATGACTATCTAGATACCAAAAGTGGAACGATGATCATGCACATGGGCGGAGGAGACTATCTCAACACAAAGACTGGCGCAATGATCATGCATATGGGTGGTGGAGATTACCTCAACACTCAAACTGGTTCAATGATCATGAATATGGGCGGTGGTGACCTACTTGATACTAAAAGTGGATCAATTCTGATGCATATGGGCGGCGGCGATTACTTAGACACGAAAAGTGGTGCAATTATTATGAATATGGGAGGCGGCGATAAAATGGTAATAGGAGGAGATGACTAAAACTCTGTACACCCTCAGACGCACGGGACTATGAATACAAATGGGTTTTGCTTACTGATGTCTAAAAGGGGCGCGTGGGGGTTCTTCCAGCCAGAAATGACAAGGGGTGGGCTGCTTCAGCTGCGAGAGGACTCAACTCTAACAAGTGTTAATGTTGGATGTCGGTATATTGCGGTGGGGAGTCTCTGCTCTTTTGAATGGAAAGACTTCTTGTGGTTCGATGTTTGAAATACCTAAGCACCATCAAACCGGTTTAAAAACACCGAGTTAGGACATTTTTAGGACACCCATAACAAAAAAGCACCTGGAGTTTCCTCTAAGTGCTTGATTTAATTGTGAATTTTTGGTGGGCGATGCAAGTTTCGAACTTGCGACCCCTGCAGTGTGAAGATTCCGGCAGTTTGCTAATTTCCTATTTTAAATCAATAGCTTAACCATTTTCGCAACCACCAAAGTAGTATACAAGTAGTATACTTGATAGATCCAAAAGTTGGATTTGTATGACCATTTATAACAAAAAGAAATAAAACCGTAAAGACTCTTTACGCTTGAGCGTTTTGAAGCCAGGACAACGCCGTCACTGCGTTTTGAACTCTCACCTAAGCCACCAACAAGACTCGGCTTGCTCCAAAGTGTATGGAGTTTTCGCTGTAACTTCTGAGGCGTTTATAGATTTGCCAAATCAGACTGGTCAAACCGAAATCGGTGCGCCTGGTCAAATCAGCGCCAGTGTCGAGACTTTTACGCAAAAGCTAGGACACGCCCCGAACCAGATATAGGTGAAAATTAGTCAACCAATAAGTGCCCTGTCTTGACAAAGATTGTGCAACCTTCGACGCTAAAAGGTTTGTGTGAGCTCATGTGCGGACTACGCAACCAAGTTCCCTTGGGGTAGCGTCCATACTCATCCTCAAACACGCCATCAATGACAAATATTTCTTCGCCCCCAAAATGCCTGTGTGGGTTGAAATAAGTACCCGGCGCCCATCGAACCAAGGCCGTGCTGGTGGTTCCAAATGAGGACAGTGGCAACACTGTCAGACCAGGCACCATTCCAGCAAACCAAGACGATGAGTGAGTGTTGATGACTACGCGCTCATCATCTAGGGGGTCAAGGTATCTGAGTTTGACAAACAAGGTGCAGCCTGTGTCTGTAAATGGTGTGTGGGATGAGCCGGGTGGATTCTTGACGTAAGTGCCTGCGGAATATTGACCATGCTCGTCTTGAAACTTGCCCTCTAGTACTAGGAATTCTTCCCCTAGATCGTGCTGGTGGACGAAGCTGGATTTGGGCGCATAGCGCACTAGACTGGTAGCGCGAGCAATTTCATCGCCATCGCGCTCAAGCATGACTCTTTCAACACCTTTCTGAGGAGAGGCTAGCCATGGTAGATCGCCACAATTAACAGCTAATTTTTGAGATAAATCGGTATTGATTTGCATGCGAAATTTTCAAGTGTTATTGGCGATCGATACCTTCAAATCCATCGCGACAAGGCCTGGACATCTTCAGCAAACATCTGTCCCTTTTCATGCTGCACCAATAGACCAGACTTGTCGTAGACCGTGACCACTGGAACAGCAGAAGGTTTTTTGAGATCTGACTTTAACTGTGGATCTAGCCATGTTGAAGGAAAGCTGTAGCGATGTTTTTGAAAATGTGCCTTTGCAGCAGATAAATCTTTGTCAACAGATACGCCCAACACGAACAGACCTTTGCTTTGGTATTTCACAGACAACTTTTCAATCTCGGGGGTTTGTTGCGCGCAGAACGGACACCAACTTGCCCAAAAGTAAGTCACCAGAACTTGACCCTTGAGTTGAGATGAATTAAGGGCTTCATCATTAAGCAGTTTGACCTGCGACCACTGGATGACGGAGCCAATATCAGTGCTATTGTTTTGGGAAAAAACAAGGGAAGGTAAGCAGGCCACCAAAGCGCCAGCTTGGATTAAATTTCTTCTTGGAATCATGATCTGGGCAGACTACTTTCACCAAATTCAGATAAAAAATTGCTCACGTAGCGTGAGCATATGCCGTTATGTAAGCTAATTCAATCCGCTTTAACGCGATGTATGAGGCAGGGAGTTTCAGTATTTGACAGACGAAAAAAATGCTTCAAGAGTAAGCATACTGAAAACTTTTAAAAAGTAAATCCTTAAATCAACCTTAGTGGTTGATATCTTTCAGTATTTTCAAGGGCGGCGTGCGATGAAAGTTTCGAACTCGCGACCCCTGCAGCGTGAACTTGCAACCAACCTGTAACCTCCATGCACTGGCGAATCAAAGTATATGGAGTATTCATTTCAATCCAAATTTCGATCACTGGATTTGAAATATTTGACCGTTATTTTGGACTAGAAAGAATGCTCAGGTAGCCTGAGCATAATCAGTCCTTCATTGGGGCGCAATAGGTAAAAGTACCTGTTTGTAGCCCAATATTTCGAATGCTGCCTCGGGCAGCATATCAGAAAATATAAAGAATTAAATCCGTAAAACCACCTAAGTTATTAATCTATATAAGATTTTTTTACTTGGTGGGCGATGCAAGTTTCGAACTTGCGACCCCTGCAGTGTGAATGCAGTGCTCTACCCCTGAGCTAATCGCCCTGAAACTGGTCAGGCAAGCTAGCAATTATACGGTTGATTCGGCGCGCACCCAGACGGTCTTGCCCGCGCTCGCCTTGTCTATTTCGGCCAGCACCTTGGCATGGGCTTGTAATTCTTGCTCGGTCGCTGACAGCACTGGCAAGGCCAAGGTGGCGAAATCGACCCGGCTGCCTGCAGCTTGCGCGCCGGTCTCGCTGCGGCTGTCCATGAGCAAAGCGTCTTGCCCGCGCGTCATGTTGATGTACACCTCGGCCAGCAATTCGGCGTCCAGCAATGCGCCGTGCAACTGGCGGCCACTGTTGTCCACCTCCAGCCGCGCGCACAAAGCGTCCAGGCTGTTGCGCTTGCCAGGAAACATTTCCTTGGCCATGAGCAAGGTGTCTATCACCCCGCTCACGCAAGTGTGCAGCGGCGGCTTAGCCAGCAAAGACAGCTCGCGGTTTAAAAAACCAATATCAAAGGGCGCGTTGTGGATGATGAGTTCGGCGCCTTGTATAAAGGCCAATACCTCGTCAGCCACTTGCGCGAACTTGGGCTTGTCCAGCAAAAACTCGTTGCTGATGCCGTGCACTTTCAGGGCCTCTTCGTGGCTATCGCGCTCGGGGTTGACGTACAGGTGTAGCTTATTGCCAGTGAGCTTGCGGTTGACCAATTCCACGCAGCCGATTTCAATGACACGGTCACCCTGCTCGGCAAACAGGCCGGTAGTTTCGGTGTCTAAAAATACCTGGCGCATGGCTTAGTGGTTTTCTTTGGCGTGGTTAATGGAGTATTTGGGAATCTCCACCACCAGGTCTTTGTTGCTGACGATTGCCTGGCAAGACAAGCGCGAATTGGGCTCCAAGCCCCAGGCGCGGTCTAGCAAATCTTCTTCGGTTTCTTCGGCTTCGTTGAGCGAGGCCAGGCCTTCGCGCACGATCACGTGGCAGGTGGTGCAGGCGCAGCTCATGTCGCAAGCGTGCTCGATGGCGATGCCGTTTTCCAGCAAGGCCTCGCAAATCGTGGTGCCTGCGGCAGCGCGCACCTGGGCGCCTGTGGGGCAGTATTCGGAATGGGGCAGTATGTGAATGATGGGCATAGCCGGGGATTTAGGTTTTAAAGCTGTCTTGCAGCGAGTCCAAAGTGTGGCCGGACAAGGCCTGGGCAATGCCGCGGTTCATGCGCTGGGCGGCAAAGGCTTCGGTCACTTGGGCAAGTTGTTTGCTCACCGCTTCTATTTGCGCCGCGTCTTCGCCTTGCGCGGATGCCAGCAAAGCGGCTATCGCGGCATCCACATCCGCGCGCTCTTGCGGGCTGAGCAAATCGCCATCCGCCTTCAAAGCGCTTTGCGTAGCCAGCACCAGGCGCTGCGCATCCACACGCGCCTCGACCAGCGCGCGCGCGCGCATATCCACTTGCGCGGTGCTAAAACTTTCTTGCAACATGCGGGCGATTTGATCGTCGCTCAAACCATACGAAGGTTTGACATCAATTTGCGCCTCGACACCGCTGACTTGCTCGCGCGCGCCCACATGCAGCAGCCCATCGGCGTCGACGGTAAACGTAACGCGGATGCGCGCAGCGCCAGCCACCATGGGCGGGATGCCGCGCAACTCAAAGCGCGCCAGGCTGCGGCAGTCGGCCACCAAATCGCGCTCGCCTTGCACCACATGCAGCGCCAGCGCGGTCTGCCCGTCTTGGTAGGTGGTGAAGTCCTGGGCCATGGCGGTGGGAATCGTCTGGTTACGGGGTACTATGCGCTCTACCAAACCGCCCATCGTCTCTATGCCCAAGGACAGGGGAATCACATCGAGCAGCAGCAAATTGCCCGAGGGGTTGTTGCCCGCCAATTGGTTAGCCTGGATGGCTGCGCCAAGGGCCACTACTTCGTCCGGATTCAGGTTGGTCAAGGGCGCTTGCCCGAAAAAATCTGCCACCGCTGCGCGCACCTGGGGCATGCGCGTGGAGCCGCCCACCAGCACCACGCCTTGGATATCGGTGGTTTGCAAACGCGCATCGCGCAAGGCTTTGCGCACCGCTTGCAGGGTGCGCGCCGTCAAAGGCTGCGTGGTCGCTTCAAATTGGGCGCGGTTCACCGACAAGTCAATACGCGCTGCCTCCAGGCTTAACTCCACGGGCGCAATATCTTCATCCGACAAAGCCTCTTTGCAGGCGCGCGCTGCTTGCAATAACAAAGCCTGGTCTTCCATGCCCTGCACGGCCACGCCGGACTGGGCCACGATCCAATCGGCCAAGGCGCGGTCGTAGTCATCACCGCCCAAAGCCGAGTCGCCGCCAGTAGCCAGCACCTCAAACACGCCTGCGGACAAGCGCAATATGGATATATCAAAGGTGCCGCCGCCCAGGTCATAGACCGCGTAAACGCCTTCACTGGCGTTGTCCAAGCCATAGGCAATTGCGGCAGCCGTGGGCTCATTGATCAGCCGCAAAACATTGAGGCCGGCCAGTTGCGCCGCGTCTTTGGTGGCTTGGCGCTGCGCGTCGTCAAAATACGCCGGCACGGTAATCACTGCGCCAAAAATATCGTCGTTAAAACTATCTTCGGCGCGGAAACGCAGGGTCGCCAAAATTTCGGCGCTCACTTCCACCGGGCTTTTTTCACCGGCAATGGTGCGCACCTTGACCATGCCCGGCGCATCGACCAATGCATAGGGTAAACGGGCTGCATCGGCGATGTCCGCCAAACCCCGGCCCATCAAGCGCTTGACAGAGGCTATCGTGTTACCGGGGTCCGCGCTTTGCTGCTGCAAAGCCTCCTGCCCTATCTGGCGGCGCTGCGCGTCCAGGTAGCGCACCACGCTGGGCAGAAGCACTGCGCCAGCGGCATCGGGCAGGCATTCGGCCACGCCGTTGCGCACCGCAGCCACCAACGAATGCGTGGTGCCCAGGTCGATGCCAACGGCAATACGCCGCTCGTGCGGATTGGGCGATTGGCCCGGTTCAGAAATTTGGAGCAAGGCCATAAAAGAATCAGCTCAGCGCGTCAAAGCGCGCGTCCAGGTCGTGGCGGAATTTTTCGATAAACATCAGGCTGCGCACCAGAGGCACGGCAGCGGGATAGTCCTGCCGATCGTCCAGTGCTTGGGCACACAGCGCCAGCAAGTCGTTTTGCGTCGAGTCTACCGAAGCGGCCAGGGCGTCTAAGTCGGCCACGCTGCGGGCCTCGTCTAGGGCCTCGCGCCACTCTATTTGCTGCATCAAAAAAGCAGGCGCCATGGCGGTGTTGCTGTGCGCTTGGATGGGTGCGCCTTGCAACTCGCACAAATAGGCGGCGCGTTGCAGGGGGTTTTTAAGGCGCTGGTAGGCCTCATTGATACGCACCGACCATTGCATGGCCAGGCGCTGGGCGGCCGCGCCTTGGGCGGCAAATTTGTCGGGGTGGGCCTGGGCTTGCAAGGTTTTCCAGCGCGCATCCAAGGCGCTGCGCTCTTGCGCAAACTGCTGGGTCAGGCCAAACAGTTCGAAATCATTGGATTGGAGGTTCACACCCGGAAGGACTCACCGCAGCCGCATTTGTCGCGCTCGTTGGGGTTGTTGAAGCGAAAGCCTTCGTTCAATCCCTCGCGCACAAAGTCGAGCTCAGTGCCATCGATATAGGCCAGGCTTTTGGGGTCCACCAGCACTTTTACGCCGTGGCCTTCAAACACAATATCCTCACCACTGAATTCGTCCACGTATTCCAGCTGGTAAGCCAGGCCCGAGCAGCCGGTGGTGCGCACACCCAGACGCACGCCTACGCCTTTACCCCGCTTGGTCAGGTAGCGGGTCACGTGGCGCGCTGCGGCCTCAGTCAGAGAAACTGGCATATCAGTTCAGGTGTTTTTTCTTGTAATCATCGACCGCTGCCTTGATGGCGTCTTCGGCCAGGATGGAGCAGTGGATCTTGACTGGCGGCAAGGCCAGTTCTTGCGCGATTTCGCTGTTTTTGAGCGATGCCGCTTCGTCCAAGGTTTTACCCTTAACCCATTCGGTAACCAAAGAGCTTGACGCAATCGCCGAGCCGCAGCCATAGGTTTTGAAGCGCGCGTCTTCGATCACACCGGTGAGCGGGTTGACCTTAATTTGCAGCTTCATCACGTCGCCGCAAGCCGGTGCGCCCACCATGCCGGTGCCTACGGTGTCGTCGCCTTTGTCAAAACTGCCCACGTTGCGGGGGTTTTCATAGTGGTCCACCACTTTGTCGGAATAAGCCATTGTGTTTACCTCGTTGAATGTGAATTAGGAGCCGATGCCCTGCGCTTAATGCGCCGCCCATTGGATGGTGGAAATGTCGATGCCTTCCTGGTACATATCCCACAAAGGGCTTAAGTCGCGCAACTTGGCGACGTGGAATTTGATGGTCTCCACCGCATAGTCGATTTCGGCTTCGGTGGTCCAGCGGCCAATCGTCATGCGCAAGCTGCTGTGCGCCAACTCGTCGCTGCGGCCCAGGGCGCGCAGCACATAGCTGGGCTCCAAGCTGGCCGAGGTACAGGCCGAGCCGCTGCTTACCGCCAAACCCTTAATGCCCATCATCAGCGACTCGCCTTCCACGTAGTTAAAGCTCATGTTCAGGTTGTGCGGTACGCGCTTTTCCAAATCGCCGTTGATAAACACCTGCTCCACGTCTTTCAGACCTTCCAGCATGCGCTCGTGCAGCGCGCGAATGCGGATGTTTTCGCTGGCCATTTCTTCTTTGGCGACGCGAAAAGCCTCGCCCATGCCCACGATTTGGTGCGTGGGCAAAGTGCCGCTGCGCATGCCGCGCTCGTGGCCGCCGCCGTGCATTTGCGCTTCCAGGCGGATACGCGGCTTGCGGCGTACAAACAAAGCACCAATCCCTTTGGGGCCGTAGGTTTTGTGCGAGGTCAGGCTCATTAAATCGACCGGCATATCGGCCAAATTGAAATCCACCCGGCCCGTGGCCTGCGCGGCATCGACATGGAAAATCACGCCTTTTTCGCGGCAGAGGGTGCCGATGGCGTGAATGTCTTGAATCACCCCGATTTCATTGTTCACAAACATCACGCTGGCCAAAATCGTGTCCGGCCGGATGGCGGCTTTGAACACTTCCAGGTCTAGCAAACCGTCTTCCTGCACATCGAGGTAGGTCACTTCAAAACCTTGACGCTCTAGTTCGCGGCAGGTATCGAGCACCGCTTTGTGCTCGGTCTTGACGGTGATCAGGTGCTTGCCCTTGGTCTTGTAAAAATGCGCCGCACCTTTGATGGCCAGGTTGTTAGATTCGGTCGCGCCCGAGGTCCAGACGATTTCACGCGGGTCCGCGCCGATCAGCGCTGCCACTTGGCCGCGTGCGTTTTCGACGGCCTCTTCCGCCTCCCAGCCCCAGGCGTGGCTGCGAGAGGCAGGGTTGCCAAAGTGCGCGCGCAACCAGGGCACCATGGCGTCCACCACCCGCTCGTCGCAGGGGTTGGTGGCGCTGTAGTCCATGTAAATCGGGAAATGAGGGGTGGAGTCCATAGCGGTCGGTGTTCAATCAATAAATAAGCAGGAGGCAGGTGTGCGGCCCAAGAGGGCGTTTGCGCTTTGGGTGTCAGACTTTAGAAAAGGCGTTTCCTAAAGCGAACACCGAATTGGGCGCGTTGATGCGGACTGGTTGCGACACTGGGATAGCCGAAATCGCGCGCTTGATGCTGGGCTTTTCTTCCACTTGCAGGCCTTTGGCCAATTGCTCATCCACCAGTTTTTGCAAGGTGACCGAGTTCAAAAACTCGACCATGCGCATATTGAGCGAACTCCACAAATCGTGCGTCATACAGCGCGAGCCGTCGGTTTGGCAGTTTTCTTTGCCGCCACAGTGGGTGGCATCTATGGGTTCGTCCACCGAGGTAATGATGTCTGCCACGGTAATGTCCGCTGCGCGCCGCGCCAGGGTGTAACCGCCGCCGGGGCCACGGGTGGATTCCACCAACTCATTGCGGCGCAGCTTGCCGAACAATTGCTCTAAATAGGAGAGAGAAATTTGCTGGCGCTGGCTGATGGCCGCCAGGGTGACCGGGCCGCCGGCCTGGCGCAGGCCCAGGTCAATCATGGCGGTGACGGCAAAACGGCCTTTGGTGGTGAGGCGCATGGCGGGCTCCTGAATCGGGTGTTAAGTTGACTAACTGACTCAAGTATAACCAACAACCTACTGATTTGCTCGGGTAAATAGACCGCTCAGTATTAATTTTGCCTATCGAGCCCGCAGCGGCAGCAGCACTACCTTGTCGCGCCCCGCCGCGCCGAAGGCCTGTTCCTTCAGGATGGCTAATTGGTCGCGCACACGCGCCGCTTTTTCGAACTCCAGGTTGCGGGCGTGTTCCATCATCAGTTTTTCTAAGCGCTTGATCTCGCGCGCCACGTCTTTTTCGCTCATGTCCTCCACCTGGGCGCGCTGCATCGCGTCGCGCTCCAGACGGTCGGCCTCTTTGCCGGCTTTTTCGCTGTACACGCCGTCGATCAGGTCGCGCACTTCTTTGACAATGCTGCGCGGGGTGATGCCATGCTCCAGGTTATGGGCCACCTGGCGTGTGCGTCGCCGTTCGGTCTCACCGATAGCGCGCGTCATCGAGTCGGTAATGCGGTCGGCGTACAAAATCGCCCGGCCATGCAAATTGCGGGCGGCCCGGCCAATAGTCTGGATGAGCGAACGCTCAGAGCGCAAAAAGCCTTCCTTGTCGGCATCCAAAATCGCTACCAGCGAGACTTCCGGCAAGTCAATACCTTCGCGCAGTAGGTTGATGCCCACCAGAACGTCAAACGCACCCAGGCGCAAATCGCGCAATATTTCCACCCGTTCCACCGTATCCACATCGCTGTGCAGGTAACGCACTTTCACGCCGTTGTCGCTCAAATAGTCAGTCAGTTGCTCGGCCATGCGCTTGGTCAGCGTGGTGATCAGCACGCGCTCGTTTTTGTCTACGCGAATGCGGATTTCCTGCAACACATCGTCCACCTGCGAGCTGGCCGGGCGCACTTCCACTTCCGGGTCCACCAGGCCGGTGGGGCGCACCAATTGCTCCACCACCTGGCCGGTATGGTCTTTTTCCCATTGCGCGGGAGTGGCCGATACGAACACCGCCTGGCGCATTTTGCGTTCGAACTCTTCAAACTTCAGGGGCCGGTTATCCAGTGCGCTGGGCAGACGAAAGCCGTATTCGACCAGCGTGGTTTTGCGGGACCGGTCGCCGTTGTACATCGCGCCCAGTTGGCCAATCAGCACATGGCTTTCGTCCAAAAACATAAGGGCGTCTTTGGGCAAGTAGTCGGTGAGTGTGGCCGGTGGCTCACCCGGCGCGGCACCTGACAAATGGCGCGAATAATTTTCAATACCTTTGCAATGCCCCACTTCGCTCAGCATTTCCAGGTCAAAGCGGGTGCGCTGCTCCAGGCGCTGGGCTTCGACCAGCTTGCCCATGCCCACCAGTTCCTTGAGCCGGTCCGACAACTCAGTCTTAATCGTTTCGACCGCCATCAACACCTGCTCGCGCGGCGTCACATAGTGGCTACTGGGATACACGGTAAAGCGCGGAATTTTTTGGCGAATGCGCCCGGTCAGCGGGTCAAAGAGTTGCAAAGACTCGATCTCGTCGTCAAACAACTCCACACGGATCGCCATTTCACTGTGCTCTGCGGGGAAGATGTCAATGGTGTCGCCGCGCACGCGGAAAGTGCCGCGAGAAAAATCCATGTCATTGCGTTGGTATTGCATATGTACCAATTGCATGATCATGTCGCGCTGGCCCAGTTTGTCACCCGCGCGCAGCGTCATCACCATCTGGTGGTAGGCCTCGGGTTGGCCTATGCCGTAAATCGCCGACACCGTGGCCACGATGATCACATCGCGCCGCTCTAAGACGCTTTTGGTACAAGACAGGCGCATTTGCTCGATGTGCTCGTTAATCGCAGAGTCCTTCTCGATAAACAAATCGCGCTGCGGCACATAGGCCTCGGGCTGGTAGTAGTCGTAGTAGCTGACGAAATACTCCACCGCGTTGTTCGGGAAAAACTCGCGGAACTCGCTGTAGAGCTGCGCGGCCAGGGTTTTATTAGGGGCAAAAATAATCGCTGGCCGTCCTAGGCGGGCTATCACATTGGCCATGGTGAAGGTCTTGCCCGAACCCGTCACCCCCAATAGGGTTTGGAACACTTCGCCGTCCCGCACGCCTTCGACCAATTGGGCGATCGCCGTTGGCTGGTCGCCCGCCGGGGGATAGGGCTGGTACAGCTCAAAGGGCGAATCAGGAAAACTGACAAATTCGCCCGGGCGCTGGGGGGCTATGACTTCGAGGGGTTCAGACATGGGCTGCGGTAAGAGGACAACCCGCAAGCTTAGCGCAGTGCGCCTTGCCGCGCCTAGCGCTTTGCCGCCCCGCCCCGCCCCGCCTTGCCTTGGCATTAAGGGTTGCTCTACAAAAGGCCAAGCCCGTCTTTGCGAGGCCGCAGGCCGTGGCAATCCAGGCTTTGTGATTGCATGGATCGCCGCGTCGCTTTGCTCCTCGCGATGACGAACTTTTACGGACCTCCCTGGGGGCAATGAAAGCGCAAAGGCTAAAATGAGCGGCTGCTTTTTCGCTGGCCCCGCGTGGATGCGGGCGCACCTTTCCTCAACTGCTTCAGGACTCCTACATGTCTCTTTTCTCCGCCGTCGAAATGGCCCCGCGCGACCCGATCTTGGGTCTGAACGAACAATTCAATGCCGATACCAACCCCGCCAAAGTCAACTTGGGCGTGGGCGTGTATTTCGACGAGAACGGAAAGCTGCCCTTGCTGCAATGCGTGCAGGCGGCTGAAAAAACCATGATGGAAAAGCCCACCGCGCGCGGCTATTTGCCGATCGACGGGATTGCTGCCTACGACAGCGCCGTCAAAGGCCTGGTGTTTGGAGAGGGTTCGGAGCCCGTCACTTCCGGGCGCGTGGCGACCGTGCAAGCCGTGGGCGGCACCGGTGGCTTAAAAATCGGCGCGGACTTTTTGCACTACGTCAGCCCCGGCGCTACCGTCTTGATTTCGGACCCCAGCTGGGAAAACCACCGCGCGCTGTTCAGCCACGCCGGTTTCAAGGTCGAGACCTATGCCTATTACGACAGCCAAAAACACGCGGTCAACTTCGAGGGCATGCTGGCCTCGCTCAACGCCGCAGCGCCGGGCACCATCGTCGTCTTGCATGCCTGCTGCCACAACCCCACCGGCTACGACATTACCCCGGCGCAATGGGACCAGGTCATCGCCACCATCCAGGCCCGCAGCCTGACCGCCTTCCTGGACATGGCCTACCAAGGCTTTGGCCACGGCATCGCTGAAGACGGCGCGGTAGTGGCCAAGTTTGTTGCGGCCGGATTGAACTTTTTTGTATCCACTTCTTTTTCCAAGAGCTTTAGCCTGTACGGCGAGCGCGTGGGCGCGCTGAGCGTGGTCTGCAAGGACAAAGAGGAATGCGCCCGCGTACTCAGCCAGCTCAAGATCGTGATCCGCACCAACTATTCCAACCCGCCCATCCACGGTGGCGCGGTGGTCGCGGCAGTGCTGGGCAACCCCATATTGCGCGCCCAGTGGGAAGAAGAGCTTGGCACTATGCGCGTGCGCATCAAGACCATGCGCCAAAAACTGGTGGAGGGCCTGAAAGCGGCTGGCGTGACCCGCGATATGGGCTTTATCACCAGCCAAATTGGCATGTTCAGCTATTCCGGCCTGAACAAGGACCAAATGGTGCGTTTGCGCAATGAATTTGGCGTCTATGGCACCGACACCGGCCGCATGTGCGTGGCCGCGCTCAACACCAAAAACCTGGACTATGTGTGTCAGTCCATTGCCAAAGTGCTCTAAGCGCGGCGCCTGTTTAGGAAAACGCGTCGGATTGCCGACGCGTAAGCGCGCCACCCAGGAAATGCTGTTATATTGCACTGCAACATTTTCCAAAGGATAGCCAGATGCTCTACGAGCTTTACGAGACCCAGCGCGCACTGATGGAACCCTTTTCTGACCTGGCCAATTTCGCCGCCAAGTCGCTGTCCAACCCGGTTTCGCCGCTGTCCCAGAGCTCGCTTTCGCAACGTATGGCAGCGGGCTACGAGCTGATGCACCGCCTGGCCAAGGACTATGAAAAGCCGGAATTTGGCTTGCGCACGGTGGATGTCGATGGGGTTGAGGTGGCGATTCACCAGCGCGTTGAGTGGAGCCGCCCGTTTTGCGATTTGCTACGCTTTAAGCGCCTCACTGACGATCCAGACACGCTGATCAAGATCAAGGAGCAGCCGGTGGTGCTGATCGTGGCGCCGCTTTCGGGCCACTACGCGACGCTGCTGCGCGATACCGTCAAAACCATGCTCAAAGACCACAAGGTCTATATCACCGACTGGAAAAACGCCCGCTTGGTGCCCCTCTCCGAGGGCCGCTTCAACCTGGACGACTACGTTAACTATGTGCAGGACTGCATCCGCCATGTGCAAGGCAAGTATGGCAACTGCCATGTGATGAGCGTTTGCCAGCCTACGGTGCCGGTGCTCGCTGCGGTGTCGCTGATGGCTTCGCGCAATGAAAAAACACCTTTGTCCATGACCATGATGGGCGGCCCGATTGACGCGCGCAAATCGCCCACTGCCGTCAATAACCTGGCGATGAACAAAAGCTACAACTGGTTTGAAAACAATGTGATTTACCGCGTACCGGGCAAATTTCCCGGAGCCGGACGTCGCGTGTACCCGGGCTTTTTGCAGCACACCGGTTTTGTGGCCATGAACCCGGACCACCATGCCAAAAGCCATTACGACTACTTCAAAGACCTGATCAAAGGCGATGACGTTAGCACCGAAGCGCACCGCAAGTTTTACGACGAGTACAACGCCGTGCTGGACATGGATGCGGACTACTACCTGGACACGATCAAAGTGGTGTTTCAGGACTTCAGTTTGGTCAACGGCACTTGGGACGTGCGCTCGCCACGCGGTGACGCCGAGCGCGTGCGCCCCGCTGCGATCAAAAGCACGGGCCTGCTGTCGGTGGAAGGCGAGTTAGACGATATTTCTGGCTCGGGCCAAACCCGTGCGGTGCATGAGATTTGCACTGGCGTGCCCGCTGCGCATAAAAAACATTTTGAAGTGACGGGTGCTGGCCATTACGGTATTTTTTCCGGTCGCCGTTGGCGCGATATCGTTTATCCCACGGTCAAAGCGTTTATCAAGAGCTACCAACCCGCGGGCGCGATGCCTGCCACCGCAGCGCCAAAAACATCCGTAGCTGCACCGCCCCCAAAAGCGGTGACGAGGACTCGCGGCATGGTTCCCAAGCTTGCTGTGAAAGCAGTCGTTGCCAAAGCTATGAAAACCACGGCCAAGGCTAAAGCTGTAGTGAAAAAAGCGGCTGCCAAGCCGGTACGCGCCAAGGCCAAGCGCAAAGCCTGATTCGGATGCGGTGACAACGAAGCCGCTCTTGATCGACGCGCTGGCTGCGCGCATCCTCGATGCGCTGCCCCAAACCCAGTGCACGCGCTGCGGCTATCCGGATTGCGCTGCGTATGCGCAAGCGATTGCGGCGGAGCAAGTGCCTATCAACCAGTGCCCGCCTGGTGGAGCCCAAGGGATTGCGCGCCTATCAGCCATCACCGGCCAGGCCATCGCGCCCCTGAACCCCGAATTCGGCTCGGAAGGCCCGCGCACCGTGGCCTTTATCGATGAAGACTGGTGCATAGGTTGCACCTTGTGCATAGCAGCCTGCCCGACCGACGCCATCTACGGCACCAACAAGCGCATGCACGGCGTGATTGAACCATACTGCACCGGCTGCGAGTTGTGCATCCCGGTGTGCCCGGTTGATTGCATCTTGCTGGAGCGCGTGCATAGCGCGGAACCTGGCTTGGCATCGCCCACCGGCTGGGATGCCTGGTCAGATGGCCTGGCGTATACCGCGCGCATGCGCTACGCCGCTGCGCAAAGCCGCCGCGCGCAAAGTACGCAGGCCAAGCGCGCTGCAAAGGCAGAAGAGGCAGCAGAAAAACGGTCAGACCTAGCCAAGCATTCGCGCATCAGCGACCCGGAGGAGTTGGACCGCAAAAAAGCGCTGATTGAGGCCGCCATGGCACGGGCGCGGCGGCGCCAAACTTGATCGCGCCGTGCAGGCACCGCTTCGGGCTTGCTCTGCATTAAACGTCATCGCGAGGAGCGCAGCGACGCGGCGATCCATGCAGGCATGAAGCCATGGATTGCCACGGCCTTCGGCCTCGCAATGACGGCTCTGGGCTCGATTGCTTCCTTGTGCTCGCAAGGACGGATCTGCTCTTTTGCGGGCCTTCTTTTATCGGCGTCGGCGCACTTAAGCTGCAAGCGCCAAACGCGAAAACGCGCTGACCACTTCGGGCGGCGCTTGCACCAATTCAATCAACACGCCCTCCCCCGAGATCGGAAATTCTTCGCTGCCCTTGGGGTGCAAAAAGCAAATATCAAAGCCCGCTGCACCCTTGCGAATGCCGCCCGGCGCAAAGCGCACGCCTTGCTGCATCATCCAGTCCACGGCGGCGGGCAAATCGTCAATCCACAGGCCCACATGGTTGAGTGGCGTGGTGTGCACGGCCGGTTTTTTGTCCGGGTCTATGGGCTGCATCAAGTCCACTTCTACCTTGAACGGGCCGCTGCCGATGGCACAAATATCTTCATCCACGTTTTCGCGCTCGCTTTGAAACGTACCGGTTACTTCCAGCCCCAGCATGTCCACCCACAAGGCTTTAAGCCGCTGTTTGTTGGGCGCGCCGATGGCGATTTGCTGGATGCCTAAAACTTTAAAAGGGCGGTGATTCATGATTCTTAGCTCCATCAAGGTTTAGCCTGGTAGCGCACACCGGGCAACTGCGCCAATGCAGCGTCTTGGGTGTAGAGGGTTGCGCCTTGGGTTTGGGCGGTTTGCCAGATGATGGCATCGGCCATGTGGAGTTTGTAGGTTTGGGCTGCAAGCGCCGCTTGGGCGTAGGCGGTCATCTCCAAGTGGACCAAGCGTCCTTGCTTGAAATAGGCCAAGGCCTTATCGACCCATGTTGTCCCATGAAGCTGTGCCAGCCTTTTACTCACTTCGTACACCACAAGGCCAGGCACGAGAAGTTGGGCGGTATCTTCAATCGCAGGCGCAAAAAAATCAGCGCCTGGATCGTCTAAAAAATAGGCCAACCAGCCACAAGAATCGACAACATTCATGATGTGCTTACGCGCCGCTCTCGCCACTGGGCATCGTCAATAGGGGCGCAACCACCAGGCCACTCGGGGCCTTCAGGGTCGTTTTCAATGTGCGCCACATCCACGCCAGGAATTTTCGGCAGAAAACCGCGCGCTGAGCGAATGTCTAATTCAGGCTCTAGTACCGCTTGCCCTTGGTCATTCAAGCGCATGAAAACCTTTTGGCCCGTTTTGAGTTTGAGCGCCTGACGAATAGCTTTGGGTATAACAACCTGAAATTTCGGTGAAACAGTTAATGCAGTCATACAAACCTAATTTCGTAAAACAATTTTAAAATTGTACAACTGCAATCCGATTCAGGCAACAAGGCCGGACTTTCAAGCCTCAAACTCCACAATCATCTGGTCCACCGTGAGCGATTCGCCCTGGCTGGCCACGACTTTTTTGACCACGCCATCGGCAGCGGCGAACAAGACGTTTTCCATCTTCATGGCCTCGATGACCGCCACGCGCTCGCCCGCTTGCACTTTTTGGCCGGGCTCGACCAGCACCTGCGACAAAAGTCCCGGCATGGGCGAGAGGACAAAGCGACTTAGGTCCGGTGGCGACTTGAAGGGCATCATGCGATGCAACTCCGCCATGCGCGGCGAGACCACCAGTGCATCGATACGCGTGCCGTTGTGCTGCACGCGCAGTGCCAGCGGGTTCTTGGGCGTGCCGCGTTCGATTTGCGCGGTAAAGGCTTTGCCGTTGACGGTGCCGGTAATCACAATGTCGTTGAGGCGCGAGCGGCTGCGGATTTCGTAGCTGGTGTCCGCCACGCGCACACGCGCGGAGCCGGTCTCGCCCACGAATTCGTCCACATGCACCGGCGTGTAGGCGTGCGTGCCGCTGTCGGACATGGCGATAACCACGTAGTCTTTGCCTGCCTCCACGCCATAGCCGGGCAATTGCCCGCTGATGGCCGCCGTGCGCTCGCGCGACTTGCGGCGCACAAACGCGGCCAACGCGGTGAGGAAACGCGCGTCCTGGTGCGGCACGTCTTCAGCGCGGAAACCGTGGGCATAGTTTTCGGCGATAAAGCCGGTGTTGAAGTCGCCCGCCACAAACTTGGGGTGCGCCAACAAGGCAGCCTGGAATGGGATATTGCTGGACACGCCACGAATCACAAAGCCATTGAGCGCCTCGCGCATTTTGGCAATCGCGTCTAGGCGGTCGTTGCCGTGCACGATCAGCTTGGCGATCATGGAATCGTAAAACATGGGTATCTCGCCACCGTCGCGCACGCCGGTATCCACGCGCACGCCCAGCAAGTTGGAGGTATCGCCCTGGAACATGGTTTGTGCGGGTGGCGCAAAACGCACCAAGCGGCCCGTGGATGGCAAGAAGTTGCGGAAGGGGTCTTCGGCATTGATGCGGCACTCGATGGCCCAGCCGTTACGTTGCACTTGCGCTTGCGTCAATGGCAACTTCTCGCCCGCCGCCACGCGGATCATCAGCTCCACCAAATCCAGGCCGGTAATCGCCTCGGTCACCGGATGCTCCACCTGCAAGCGGGTGTTCATCTCCAAAAAGTAAAAGCTCTGGTCTTTACCGACCACAAACTCTACCGTGCCTGCGCTTTGGTAGTCTACGGCTTTGGCCAAAGCCACGGCCTGCTCGCCCATGGCTTTGCGGGTGGCGTCGCTGATGAAGGGCGAGGGCGCCTCTTCAATCACTTTTTGGTGGCGGCGCTGGATGGAGCATTCGCGCTCATTGAGGTACAGCACATTGCCGTGCGCGTCGCCAATGAGTTGGATTTCGATATGGCGCGGCTCTTCCACAAATTTCTCAACAAACACGCGGTCGTCACCAAAGCTATTGCGCGCCTCGTTGCGGCAACTGGTGAAACCTTCGAAAGCCTCTTTGTCGTTATAGGCCACGCGCAAGCCCTTGCCACCACCGCCCGCGCTGGCTTTGATCATGACCGGGTAGCCAATGCCTTTGGCAATCTCCACCGCACGCTCGGGCGTTTCAATCGCGTCGTTCACTCCGGGAATGCAATTGACGCCCGCCGCGCCGGCCAGCTTTTTAGACTCGATCTTGTCGCCCATGGCGGCGATGGAATGGTGTTTGGGCCCGATAAACACAATGCCCTCAGCCTCGCAGCGTTTCGAAAATTCGGCGTTTTCGCTCAGGAATCCATAACCCGGATGAATCGCCTGCGCGCCGGTGGATTTAGCAGCGGCGATGATCACATCGGCCAGCAAATAGCTTTCGCGACTGGGCGCTGGGCCTATGCGCACCGCTTCATCGGCCAAGGCCACATGGCGCGCTTCTTTGTCGGCATCCGAATAGACCGCCACGGTGGCAATGCCCATTTTGCGGGCGGTCGTGATGACACGGCATGCGATTTCGCCACGGTTGGCGATCAGAATTTTGGTAAACATCAAATACTTCCTTCTTTTTCAATAACCAGTACGCGCGAGGCGCCCCGTGGATGGGCTACATGTTCTGTTCCCACGTCCGCATAAAAAATGTCACCTGCATAAAGCGCGGTCACTTCCTCAAGGCCATTGACCCTGAAGTGCATGTCTACGACACCATCCATAACGGCAAAAACTTCCTGTCCATCATTGACGTGCCACTTGTAAGGCTGATCCGTCCAATGCAGTTTGACGGTGGTACCGTCCAGATT
>CAMBNY010000021.1 GCA_945869165.1 Comamonas sp. lk
CAGATAGGCTGAATAGACGGACGAACTCGTACTCATTTTTCGCTGACCTCCGTTTCCCTCCGGGGAAACATAAGCTGGTTAAAAGACCTTCCGCTGTACGGCTTGACCGGATGGCGGATGCGACGTTGGCGCTGGGCGCCTTGGTAACAACGCGCATTGTGCCATCGAAACGGTGCCCGCTCGCCCGGGCCGCTTGGGCTTGCGGGCGTTTGGCCCGGTAACTGACTACATCAAATCCCGGATTTGTTGCAAGGCCGTGGGGTCTTCCATGGTGGTCAGGTCGCCGGGATCGCGGCCCTCGCAGACCGCCTGGATGGCGCGGCGCAGCAGTTTGCCGCTGCGGGTTTTGGGCAGGACGGAAACAAAACGCACCCGCGCCGGTCGGCCGATGGCGCCAATCGACTGGTCCACCAACTTCATGATTTCACCTTCCAGCGCAAATCGCGCCCTGTCATCGACCAGCCCGCTGGCGTCTTTGACCACCGCAAACGCCATGGCCACCTGGCCTTTGAGCGTGTCGGCCACGCCTACCACCGCCACTTCAGACACATTGGGATGGCCGGAAATGCACTCCTCAATCTCGCGCGTGCCCAAGCGGTGACCGGCGACATTGATCACATCATCGGTTCGGCCCAGGATGAAGTAGTAGCCGTCTTTGTCGCGCGTGGCCCAGTCAAAGGTGCTGTACACCAATTTACCGGGAACGCTTTTCCAGTAGGTATTCACAAAGCGGGCATCGTCTTGCCAAACGGTTTGCATGCAGCCCGGTGGCAAGGGGCCTTCGATCACCAGCACGCCTTTTTGATCGGCACCGTGGAGCTCCTCGCCCGTGGACTCGTCCAACAGCTTGACGTCGTAACCGTACATGGCGATACCGGGGCTGCCGAATTTGCTGGGGGCTTTTTCCACGCCGTTGGCAATTGTCAGTATGGGCCAGCCGCTCTCCGTCTGCCAATAGTTGTCGATGATGTCCTTGCCCAAACCGTCACTGATCCATTGCGCGGTGGGTTCGTCCAATGGCTCACCGGCCAAAAACAGGGTGCGCAGGCTGCTGAGGTCGTAGCGTTTGAGCAAGGCCGGGTCTTGCTTTTTGAGCACGCGGATGGCCGTGGGCGCACTGAACATCACGGTAACTTTGTACTTTTCCACCAAGCTCCACCAGATGCCGCCGTCGGGCCGGATGGGCAGGCCTTCATACATGATGGTGGCCATACCGGCAATCAAGGGGCCATAAACAATATAGCTATGACCTACCACCCAACCGATGTCGCTGGTCGAGAAATAGGTTTCACCGGCTTTGCCGCAAAAAATAGTTTCCATGCTCGCTGCCAAGGCAACGGCATAGCCGCCGGTATCGCGCTGCACGCCTTTGGGTTTGCCGGTGGTGCCGCTGGTGTACAAGGTGTAGCTGGGGTGCGTGGCATCGACCCATTCACAGGGCACGACGGCGTTATGGTGTTTTGTTTGTAGGCTGGCCCAGCTATGGTCCCGCCCGGCTGTCATGGCCATGGGCGCCAATTGGCGATCCACCAGCAACACCGCTTGCGGCTTGTGGCTGGATAAAGCCAGCGCCTCGTCCAGCAAAGGCTTGTAAGGCACCACTTTGCCGCCGCGCGAGCCCGCATCCGCACTGACTACCACCACCGGCGAGGCATCTTCAATGCGCGAGGCCAGGGAGACCGACGCAAACCCGCCGAAAACCACTGAGTGAATCGCCCCGATACGGGCACAGGCCAACATGGCAAATGCCGCCTCGGCCACCATGGGCATGTAAATGAGCACGCGGTCGCCTTTGCGCACGCCCAGCTCCAGTAAGGACGCGGCCATGGTTTGCACATGGGCATGGAGTTGTCGGAAGGTATAGGTCTGCTCGGTATCGGTTTCGGTGGATACGGCGATCAGAGCGGTCTGGTCAGGCCGGTCTTTGAGGTGGCGGTCCACCGCGTTGTGGCACAGATTGGTGGTGCCGCCTTCAAACCAGCGCGCAAACGGTGGATTGCTGTAGTCGCAAATCGTCTTGGGCTGGGTCTGCCAATCGATGCGCTGCGCCTGCTCTGCCCAGAAGGCGTCGCGGTCGTCGATAGAGCGGCGATGAAAGGCTTGGTAATCGGTCATATCGGTCTCCACATAATGTTCTACGCCGGGGCCGCGTAGCTGGGCAGATTATGAATATGCAACTTGCTAGTGGCTGACTAGGGCAAGCGCATCAACCCCATGAAAGCACTTACTTAATCAGCGCCTGTACCGCGCGAAACTGGGGATGGTCGGCATGGCGCAGCCATTCAAAGGCCACCATTTCGGTTGTCAGCAGTTCAGCACCGGCACCGGCCAGGCGGTCAAAGGCGGCATCGCGGTTACGCTCAGTGCGCGAACTGCAAGCGTCGGTCACCACCCAGACCTCGAACTCGTCCTCCAGCAAAGCCAGCGCGGTTTGCATCAGACAGACGTGGGCTTCGCAACCGGCCAGCACAATGGACGGGCGCAGGTTTTGCTCTGACGCCGGTTTTTGCAAATGCTTGGGAAGGCTGCGCGCATTGCCACCTGCGGGTTTGACTGGCGGGCGCAAAAGCTCGGACAAGCCATCTTCCACGCCACTGAAATGGGTTTTTTGCAGGCTGCGCAAAAGGCGCGCGGTGGTCAGCGCCTGCGTTGCCTCAAGCAATGGCTCGGCGGTCGGCCCCAGCCGATCTGGGCTTTGCTCCAGCAACACGGTAGGCACTTGAAGCATTGCAGCCAAGCGGGCCAGACGCACCGCATTGGCCATCACCTGCGGCGCGTCAAATAACGCGGGCATCAAACGCGCCTGGTAGTCCACCAGCACCAGCTGGCTTTCCTCGACATCGAGCAACATGGGTGATCTTTCCGATGGCTAAAAGCGCAGAGCATAACCAGTCGGCAAGATGTGGCGTGCAGGATATGGGTGCAGTCATTCCTGGTGGAATAAGACGGCTTCTTAGGGCTATGCGATACCGCACATATGCCACCTAATATTCGTTTAATGCCAATTTTTATGATTAATTATTTATATAAATCAATTACTTAAGTAATTTACTTCATGTAAATTTCACTTGACGCACCCTCGCTAGTCGGCTACAGTGCGGCTATGCATTTACCCTCCCGCCTCGCCCTTTTATTGGTTTTTGCCTGCGGCATTAGCACCGCGCAAACTACGCCAGCCAACGACGAAATGGGTAAATTCTTGGCCGACAAGGGCCTGCTCAACCGTATCAGCGATGCGGGAAACCAGGTGCAAAATCAGGCCTCCGATCTGGTGGTTGGCGCGATGGGATTCTTGGGCGTGCCCTACCGCCGGGGCGGTAACAGCGCCGAAAGCGGCTTTGATTGCAGCGGCTTCGTCAAAGCCATGTACGAGCAAACCATCGGCCTGGTTTTGCCGCGCAGCGCAGCGCAGCAAGCCGCAGCCACCCAAACCATCGATAAATCGGAGTTGAGGCCCGGCGACTTGGTGTTTTTCAACACCATGCGCCGTGCTTTCAGCCACGTAGGCATTTACGTCGGTAACGGCAAATTTATCCATTCACCTAAACCCGGCGCCGAGGTGCGGGTCGAAGACATGGGTCTGTCTTATTGGGCACGCCGTTACAACGGAGCCCGCCGCGTGCAAACCGGCAGCGCCGCAAACCCCTAATCGCTAAGCGCTAGTTCGCGCTAAACGAAAACTGGCCCGGATTGCGTATCGGGTCCACGCCCACATGGATGGTGTCTTTCGGCACAAAGCGCCCTTCCAAAAGCAGTTTAGACAGCGGGTTTTCCAGGCGCTGTTGGATGGCGCGCTTGAGCGGCCTAGCGCCATACACCGGGTCAAAACCCACTTTAGCCAACTCGGCCACAGCCGCGTCCGACACCTCCAGCACATAGTCCATACGCGCCAAACGGTCCATCAAGGTTTGCAACTGAATCTTGGCAATATTCGCAATATGGCTGGCGTCTAGGGCGTGAAAGACGACGGTCTCGTCAATCCGGTTGATAAATTCTGGCCGGAAATGGTTTTTCAATTCGCCGGTCACTGCGTCTTTGATGTCCTCGCGGTCCTGGCCCACCATGCTTTGGATCAGTTGCGAGCCGATATTGCTGGTCATCACGATGATGGTGTTTTTAAAGTCAACCGTACGGCCCTGGCCATCGGTCAGGCGGCCATCGTCCAGCACTTGCAGGAGCACATTAAACACGTCCGCATGTGCTTTTTCGACCTCGTCCAGCAATAGCACGCTATAGGGTTTGCGGCGCACCGCTTCGGTCAGGTAACCACCCTCCTCGTAACCTACGTAGCCGGGAGGTGCGCCAATCAAACGCGCCACCGAATGCTTCTCCATGAACTCGCTCATATCGATGCGAATTAAGTGGTCTTCGCTGTCAAACAAGAAGCCTGCCAAAGCTTTACACAATTCCGTCTTGCCCACCCCGGTTGGCCCCAAAAACAGGAAGGAGCCGGTCGGGCGATTCGGGTCCGACAGACCCGAGCGGGAACGGCGAATCGCATTGGCTACGGCCCCGATCGCCTCATCTTGGCCGACCACGCGTTGGTGCAGACGCTCTTCCATCAGCAGCAGCTTTTCGCGGTCGCCTTGCATAAGCTTGGCGATAGGAATGCCGGTGGCACGCGCCACCACTTCGGCGATTTCTTCAGCGCCGACCTGCGTACGCAGCAATTGCGGCATCGCGCCTTCGCCGCCTTTGGCGCGGCCCGCCTCAGTGTCTTGCGCCTCTTTCAGGCGCTTCTCTAGGCCTGGCAAGGTACCGTACTGCAATTCAGCCACTTTGGTGAGGTCGCCCTTGCGCGTGAGGGTTTCGATTTGCTGGCGCAGGACGTCAATCTCAGCACGAATCTGGGCGCTCCCTTGGGCTGTGGCTTTTTCCGCCTTCCAGATTTCATCAAGGTCGGCGATTTCCCGTTGCAAGGTACTGATTTCCTCGTTGATCAGTTCGAAGCGCTTGATAGAGGCTTCGTCTTTTTCCTTCTTCACCGCTTCGCGCTCAATCTGCAACTGAATGAGGCGGCGATCGAGCTTGTCCATCACCTCAGGTTTGGAATCGAGTTCAATCTTGATTTTGGCGGCCGCTTCGTCAATCAGGTCAATCGCCTTATCCGGCAAAAAGCGGTCGGTGATATAGCGGTGGCTCAGTTCTGCTGCGGCCACGATGGCCGGATCAGTAATGTTGACGCCGTGGTGCACCTGGTAACGTTCTTTAAGTCCCCGCAAAATCGCCACGGTCGCCTCGACCGTGGGCTCACCAACCAGAATTTTCTGAAAACGGCGTTCCAAAGCAGCGTCTTTTTCGATGTATTTGCGGTACTCGTCCAGCGTCGTGGCACCCACACAATGGAGTTCACCACGCGCCAAGGCTGGCTTGAGCATATTGCCCGCGTCCATGGCGCCTTCGGCTTTGCCGGCGCCCACCATGGTGTGCAATTCATCAATAAACACGATGGTCTGGCCTTCGTCCTTGGCTAGATCTTTCAATACGTTTTTTAGGCGTTCTTCGAATTCGCCTCGGAATTTGGCCCCTGCCAATAACGAGGCCATGTCCAGCGACAGCACGCGCTTGCCTTTGAGGGAGTCGGGCACTTCACCGGCCACGATGCGCTGGGCTAGGCCCTCTACGATGGCCGTCTTGCCTACTCCCGGCTCGCCAATGAGTACCGGGTTATTTTTGGTACGGCGTTGAAGTACCTGGATGGCACGGCGAATTTCATCGTCCCGGCCAATCACTGGGTCGAGCTTGCCAGCGCGGGCGCGCTCGGTCAAATCCACGCAGTATTTTTTAAGCGACTCGCGCTGGTCTTCGGCGTCGGCGTTATCTACGCCCTGCCCGCCACGCACTGCCGAAATGGCCGCGTCCAGGCTTTTGCGGCTCAAGCCCAGGGCCTGTGCCTGCTTGGCAAAGTCCGACTTCGCTTCGCTTAGGGCCACAAGAAACAGCTCGCTGGCAACATATTGGTCGCCGCGTTTCATCGCTTCTTTTTCGCAGGCCTGCAAGAGGCTGACCATATCGCGCCCCACTTGCACTTGGTCCTGACCCTGGACCTGCGGCAGCTTGTGGGCGGCAGCATCGGCCATGGTCAGTAGGGAGGGGACATTGACCCCCGCGCGCTGAAGCAAGGCCTTGGGGCCGTCATCCTGACGCAGCATGGCCCCGAGCACATGCGCCGGTTCGATGTAGGCATGGTCATGCGCCAGCGCTGCGCTTTGCGCCTCACCCAGCGCCTCTTGAAACTTGGTCGTTAATTTGTCGATTCGCATTGCAATTCCTCGATTTGAAGCTAGCTTGGGGTCCGGCCTGTATTTTCAAGGCGCTAGCGCGCCTCAGCCTTGTCTAAAATCAAGCGGATGAACATCCACCAGCTTAATGTGCAATACGACGAGCGCCACGACCGTCTGCTGGTGCGCATCAAAACAGTACAAGAGCAAGAAATCCGGCTTTGGCTGACCCGGCGTATAGGCGTCAAGTTGGTCGAGCCCCTGCAAACTACGGTGGCACGTATTGAATCACTGGACCCTTCGGTCACACTCGCGGACGAAGAATCACGCAAAATTTTGGTACACCTCAAGCAAGAAGACTTTTTAAAGAAGGCCGACTTGCAAACCCCGTATGCTGAGGAAAACAGCGAGCTGCCCATGGGCGCGCTACCCATGCTGGTAACCGAGGTCACCATCCATGTGCACGCCAATGGCATGACGCAATTGGTCATCAAGGACGCGGGCGATGAATTGCAAGAGCCACGCAGCTGCACGCTGAATATGCAATCGTTCATGGTGCATGGGCTATTGCATTTGTTGCAGCAAGCGGTGCACCGTTCCCAATGGCTCGAACCGATTGACCCCCCTGACATCGATGATGGGACTTCTGACTCGGCATCTATACGACGCAGTCAAAAAAAGGTTTACACCCACTGAAGCGAGCGGGGATTGAATGCAATAGCCGCTCAGGCGTTGCGCTTGTCGATACCCCAACGCGCTAGCGCCCTATCATCAGAAATGCGTGCGTCAACCCACTGCGCACCTTGGGCGGTTTGTTCTTTTTTCCAAAAAGGGGCTTGGGTCTTGAGGTAGTCCATGACGAACTCGCAGGCTTTAAAACTCTCCCCACGGTGGGCCGAAGCGGCAGCCACCAAGACAACCGGCTCCGTAGGGTGCATCACCCCGACGCGATGCACCACCCGCACGCCGTAAATATCAAAGCGCGTATGGGCCTCGTCAATCATCGCGTCGATGGATTTCTCGGTCATGCCGGGATAGTGCTCCAGCTCCAAGGTCTGCACGCTGCCAGCATGCTCTGCGCTATGCACGTTGCGGTCGCGCACCGTGCCCAAAAAAGTACAGACTGCGCCAATGCGGGGGTCGTTTTGCTGCAGGGCTGCGATTTCTTCGGACACGTCAAACTGCGCGGTTTGGATCCGCACACGGGCAGCGGCGCCAGTGCCTGATAGGACAGACGTCTGGCTCATAGCGGCGCCACGCGAACCGGAAAGCACAAGAACAAGAGCATGCTCAGCCTCCCGTCACCGGCGGAAAAAAAGCAACCTCGGCGCCAGGTATTAAGGCAGCACCTTCCTCGCACAAAGTTTGGTTTAAGGCCATACGCAAAACCCGGTCACGCCCGAGCGCCTGCGCCGTCAGGCCACCCGCTTGCACCAATTCATCGCGCAACTGGCCTAGGGTTTGCGCCTGCGTTTCATAGGCCTGGCCGCTGCTACCCATGGTCTCGCGGATGCTGGCAAAGTATTTAAGGTTGATTTGCATATAAATGACTTTAGGCGCCTGACCTGTTCAGCCCAGCAAATCGCCGAGGCTGATGAATTGCACCGTATCCCCGCGCGCGATCGTGCGGCCCGGCGGGTTGTCCAGCAAACCGTCGCCCCAGACCACCGAGGTCAGCACACCCGAACTCTGGTTAGGGAACAGGTCCAGGCCACCTTGCGCGTTGCGCTTGACACGCAAAAACTCTTGCCGCCGGTCAGCGCGCGGCCAATCAAAGTCTGCGCGGATTGGCTGGCTGGGCAAAGCCACATCCTGAACGCCCTGCATGCGCAGCAAAAACGGGCGCACCAGCAGCAAAAAGGTAACAAAGCTGGAGACAGGGTTACCCGGCAGCCCGATAAAGTGCGCCGCGTCCACCCGCCCATGCGCGAAAGGCTTGCCCGGTTTGATGGCGATTTGCCACAGGTCCAATTGGCCCAGTTGCTGCACCGCTGGTTTGATATGGTCTTCTTCGCCCACCGACACGCCACCGCTAGTCAGCACCACATCATGCGCTTGGGCTGCGTCGCGCAAGGCCTGTACCGTGGCGTCCAAACGGTCGGGCACGATACCTAAATCCGTCACCTCGCAACCCATGCGGCGCAGCAAGGCCGCCAGGAAAAAACGATTGGAGTTGTAGATAGAGCCCGGCGCCATGTCCTGCGGCGCCACCGTGCCCGGCATGACCAGTTCGTCGCCGGTGGAAAACAAGGCGACGCGCGGCTTGCAAGCCACCTGCAACTGCGCCAAGCCCACGCTGGCAGCCATGCCTAGCGCGGCCGGGCCCAGGCGC
Source organism: Comamonas sp. lk (assembly GCA_945869165.1). Lineage (GTDB taxonomy): Bacteria > Pseudomonadota > Gammaproteobacteria > Burkholderiales > Burkholderiaceae_C > Allorhodoferax. The sequence goes on from CAMBNY010000021.1 coordinate 8,554, forward strand.
GAACCGGACTGCAAAATAGTAGCGCCAAGGGTCACGTCCTCACCACGGCGGCGTATCCATTGGCCAACTTGCGGCTGGGTCTGCACTTGTATTGCGGGGCTTGACGCGTCCGCCCCCTGCACTTCCTGACAATCTTCCTGCATGACCACCGCGTCCGCGCCTGGCGGAATCGGTGCGCCGGTGAAGATGCGGGCAACCGTACCCGCTTGCAGCGGCGCGCCTTGGCTACCGGCGGGGATGCGTTGCGAGACCCGTAATGCGCGCCCCGGCGCCACATCGGTGCAGTGCAAGGCGTAGCCATCCATGGAGCTGTTGTCTTGAGGCGGCACCTCCAAAGCAGACACTACCGACTGCGCCAGCACCCGGCCATCGGCCTGCAAGGTGCTACACATTTCGGTGCGCAAATGCCTGCCGCCCAAGGCAGCGAGCAATTGCGCCAGCGCGGTTTCCAGTGGCAAGAGGGGGCTGCGTGGCGGCATTGACATATTGGTGGGTCAGTCGCACGCCGAAGCGATATAGGCTTTAAGTGCGTTCACATCGGCATCCATCACTCGAACCCGTTTGGGCAAAGCCTCTATGCCTAAAAATTTGACCGGGCGCTCCGGCTCGCGGCCCAGCGCTTCCACAATCGTGGAGGCAAATTTGATAGGCAAAGCAGTTTCGAGCACCACCATAGGAATACCGGCCTGGCGGACTTGCTGCGCGACTTTGAGGCCATCGGCAGTGTGGGTGTCGACCATCACACCAAAGCGCTGCCAGGTGTCGCGGATAGTGGCGATGCGGTCGGCGTGCGTACTTTTGCCACTGACGAAACCGTAAACATTTGCAGCCTGCGCAAAAAGCGGGTCAGCATGCAAATCGAAAGCGCCGGTGCGCGCCAGTCCGGCGCCGAACAAGTCCGCCACACGTGCGCCATCGCGGCCCAGCAAATCGAACACAAAGCGCTCAAAGTTGCTGGCCTTGGAAATATCCATGGACGGGCTCGACGTTTCATGCGTATCCGCACTCCCTCGCACGCGGTACACACCGGTACGAAAAAATTCGTCCAGCACATCGTTTTCGTTGGTGGCAACTACCAATTTGTCGATAGGCAAACCCATCATGCGTGCCACATGGCCGGCGCACACGTTGCCGAAGTTTCCGCTGGGTACACAAAAAGATACCCGCTCGGTGTTGGCAGTAGTGGCCTGGAAATAACCGGCAAAGTAATAGACCACTTGCGCCATCAGGCGCGCCCAGTTGATCGAATTGACGGTACCGATTTTGTAGCGCTGCTTGAAGGCCAAGTCATTGGAGACGGCTTTCACCAAGTCCTGGCAATCGTCAAACACGCCACGAATGGCGATGTTGTGGATGTTGTCATCGAGCAGGCTAAACATCTGCGCCTGCTGAAATGGGCTCATCCGTCCGTCCGGGCTGGTCATAAAGACGCGAACGCCTTTTTTGCCCCGCATCGCATATTCGGCAGCGCTTCCGGTATCGCCACTGGTAGCGCCAAAAATATTCAGCTCTTCGCCGCGCCGCGCCAATTCGTATTCAAACAAATTGCCCAAGAGCTGCATGGCCATGTCTTTGAAAGCCAGCGTCGGGCCGTTGGACAAAGCCTCTAGGTACAGACCCTCTTGCAGCCGCTTAAGCGGCACTATGGCCTCACTGCCGAAGACATCTGAGGTATAGGTTTTGCGGCACAAGGCACGCAAATCAGCGGCAGGGATATCGTCCACATACAAGGACAAAATTTCAAAAGCCAAGTCCGCATAAGGCAAGCTGCGCCAGCGGCTTAATGTGGCGCTATCGACCTGCGGATAGTGCATCGGCAAGTACAGGCCGCCATCGGGCGACAGGCCTTCGAGCAATATCTCGCAAAAGCGCTTGGGCTCTGCCTGGCCTTTTGCGGCGCGGGTGGAGATGTACTGCATCAGGCCAACTCTTCCTTGCGAATGCGCACGATGTTTTGCAGCACGGTGGGCAGCGCCTGCATACGCGCCAGCGCCGCGTCCATGCGCGCTTCCTGGCAGTCATGTGTCAGGATAATCAAGTCGGTTTGACTCGCGCTGTCGCTATCGACTTCGTCGGCTTCGCGCTGCAGCACGGCATCAATGCTGATGTCGGCTTCGGCCAATATGCCGGTCACTTTGGCCAGCACGCCAGCCTGGTCAGCCACACGCAAACGTAGGTAGTAGCTGGTGACGACCTCGCTCATGGGCAGAATAGGTAAATCGCTCATCGCATTGGGCTGGAAGGCCAGATGCGGCACGCGCTGGGCGGGATCGGCAGTGTGCAAGCGGGTTACATCGACCAGATCGGCGATGACGGCGCTGGCAGTGGGCTCGGAACCTGCTCCCTTGCCGTAATACAAAGTGGTGCCAACCGCATCGCCCTGAACCACCACTGCGTTCATGGCGCCCTCCACATTCGCAATCAATCGCTTAGATGGCACCAAACTTGGATGGATGCGCAGCTCGATACCTTCGGGGCGACGCTTGGCGATACCCAGCAACTTAATGCGGTAACCCAATTGCTCTGCATAGCGAATGTCTTGCGCAGATAGTTTGGTAATGCCTTCGACGTAGGCCTTGTCAAACTGCACGGGTACGCCAAACGCGATGGCAGACATGATGGTCGCTTTATGACCGGCATCAATGCCTTCTATGTCAAAGGTCGGATCCGCCTCGGCATAACCCAGACGTTGCGCTTCTTTAAGCACGTCTGCAAAATCAAGACCTTTACTACGCATTTCCGATAGGATGAAATTGGTAGTTCCGTTAATGATCCCCGCAATCCACTCGATACGATTGGCGGTCAAGCCCTCACGCAAGGCTTTGATAATAGGGATACCGCCAGCAACTGCAGCTTCGAATGCCACTATCACGCCTTTGGCCGACGCAGCTGCAAAAATCTCAGTCCCATGCACCGCTAGTAAAGCTTTGTTGGCCGTCACCACATGTTTTCCAGCCGCTATGGCTTCCAGAACCAGCGTCTTGGCAATACCGTAACCACCGATTAGCTCAATGACGATGTCAATATTAGGGTTAGCCAGAACCGCACGGGCATCGTCCACCACAGCAACATCTGCGCCCACAATGGACCGCGCACGCTCCGTATCCAAGTCCGCCACCATGGTGATTTCAATCCCTCGTCCCGCGCGACGTTGGATTTCAGGTTGATTACGCTTGAGTACATTGAATGTTCCGGTGCCTACCACACCGATGCCAAGGAGACCTACTTGAATGGGTTTCATATCGCTCTTATAAAAATCACACTATCAAATCGAAAACTGCCAGGGCGCTCAGTCATGCAATTGCATGGCTCAAGCGGTACCGCTCCAAAAACCGCGCCAAGCGCCCAATAGCTTCACGCAAATCATCCTCATGCGGCAAAAATACAATCCGAAAATGGTCCGGTGCTTCCCAGTTGAAACCAGTGCCCTGCACCAGCATCACGCGGGTTTCTTGCAATACATCAAGGAAAAATTGCTGGTCGTCCGCAATCGGGTACATATTGGGGTCCAGGCGCGGAAACATATACAAGGCCGCACGCGGTTTGACGCAGCTGACACCGGGAATGGCGGTGATCAGCTCATACGCCAAATCGCGCTGGCGGCGCAGGCGCCCACCTTCGCACACTAAATCGTCAATACTTTGGTAGCCGCCCAGTGCGGTTTGAATCGCATACTGGCCCGGCACATTGGCGCACAAGCGCATATTCGAAAGCATGTTTAAGCCCTCGATGTAGTCTTTGGCATAGCGCTTGTCGCCGGACAATGCCAACCAGCCCGCCCGGTAGCCGCAGGAGCGGTAGCTTTTGGACAGCGAGTTGAAAGTCAGCGTCAACACATCGTGGCTCAGCGAGCCAATAGCCGTATGGCGCACACCGTCATAGAGGACTTTGTCGTACACCTCGTCGGCAAACAGCACCAAACCATGTTCGCGGGCAATCGCCACGATCTCTAGCAACAGTGCGTCGGAATACAGCGCGCCGGTCGGGTTGTTGGGGTTGATGACCACAATGCCTTTGGTACGCGGCGTGATCTTGGCGCGGATATCGGCCACATCGGGCATCCAGCCCTTGGACTCATCGCAGCGGTAATGCACCGGTGTGCCGCCAGACAGACTGGCCGCGGCGGTCCACAAAGGGTAATCCGGCGCAGGCAAGAGCAGCTCGTCACCGTCGTCGAGCAGACCGTTGGTCGCCATCACAATCAGCTCGCTGGCACCGTTACCCAGGTAAATATCATCCAAGGTCACGCCCTTGATGCCCTGTTTCTGGGTTTCGTGCATGACCGCTTTGCGCGCCGCAAAAATGCCTTTGCTATCCGAATAACCGGACGAATTGGGCAAATTGCGGATCATGTCCTGCTGGATTTCCTCGGGCGCATCAAAACCAAAAACCGCCAGGTTGCCGATATTGAGCTTGATGATTTTTTGCCCGTCGTCTTCCATTTGCCGCGCGCGGTCCATGATGGGGCCGCGAATGTCATAACAGACGTTCGCTAATTTGGCGGATTTTTGAATGGTTTTCAATGTCACTCCGATGCAAACACACTAAGGGGCGAAACCTATAATTTGACCACAGTTCAGCACTTTTACTCGGCACAGGCCGGCCTTCGGGCTCGTATTCATCCAACATGAAACTTCAAGCAGACCAGGCTCAGGGCCCCAGTCTCACCGGCTACGGACCGGGCTGGATCGCCATTAACGGCGAAAAGGTGATGCACAGCATGCTGCTCAGCAGTATGGGCCACCGGCAGGCCTGGGGCTGCGAGGATTTTGCAAGGCTAAGCGCAGCGCAGTTTGACTGCCTGGCCGATTGGGGCGCCGAACTGGTGCTTTTTGGCAGCGGCGAGCGCCTTCGATTCCCACAAGCGCAGTGGCTGACCAGCCTTTACGCGCAGCGCATCGGGGTGGAAACCATGGACACCCCGGCGGCCTGTCGCACCTTCAATTTTCTGGCTGCCGAAGGCCGCAAGGTGGTTGCTGCTTTACTGGTGTAGTGCAAGCACACTCCCCGGATGGGAAAGGCCCCACGTTTTTTCAGCGTAAAATAACGGGTTGACGCCGCCGCGCGATAAGTTTTATCCACAGCGCAACGGCTTGCCTGACACATTCTGCACGCGAGATTCAATACCCTATGGCGATCGTTGTCAACAAACCCCTACCCGAATTTGAAGCCAACGCCACTGGTGGCGTACGGGTAACCAACAACTCGCACGTGGGCAAGACCCTGGTGCTATATTTTTACCCCAAAGATAATACGCCCGGTTGCACCACCGAAGCCATGCAGTTCCGCGACCATTATGTGGATTTTGTGAAGGCCGGCAGCCAGGTTTTTGGCGTGTCGCGCGACAACATGAAATCCCATGACGAGTTCAAAGCCCGCCTGGAGTTGCCTTTTGAGTTGATAGCCGATACCGAAGAGAAAATGTGCCATATGTTTGGCGTGGTCAAAAACAAGATCATGTATGGCAAAAAGGTCAAGGGTATCGAACGCAGCACCTTTCTGATCGGCCCCGATGGGCTGGTCAAAGAAGAATGGCGCGGCCTGAAAGTACCGGGACATGTAGAAGAGGTTTTGCAGGCGGTCAAATCGCTCAACGCCAAGGCTTGAACGCCTTTTCCTTCCGCTTCTCCACTTCATTTTCCTGCAATTGGCCTCATGCATAATGGCTCAATGCCAGCGAATGAATTCTTCCCCGACAGAGGCCGCCTCATACCAAGGTGGCCTTTTTTGTGTCCGACGATGATCGCCACCTGATTTTTATTTCCCGAGTTCTACGACATGCCATTGCCACCCGCGCCGACCAAGCCCGCTGACAAACTCTCCCCATCTGCTTTCTCCAAGTCAGGCCCACAGGGCAAGCCTGCAAGTGCTAAACGTCCAGCCGCAGCAAGCGAACTAGAGGCCAGAGCGCCAGCGCGTATCGCGCGACTAGAGCAACAAGCCGCCCCCGCCATGGTGGCCCAAGTGATTCCCATCACGGCAGCACTGCCTGGCAGCGGCAACACGCAAGCGCGCGCGCCGCAGATCGAAGCGCGAATCCAGCCGGCCGACGGACAGTCGGCCGCCACCAAAGCGGTGGGCAAAGCAGGTGCCCGTGGAGAGAAAAAAACACGGCGAACCGGTCCGGCCAAGTTATTCGTACTGGACACCAACGTCCTGCTGCACGACCCGATGTGCCTGTTCCGCTTTGAGGAGCACGATATTTTCCTGCCAATGATTGTGCTGGAGGAACTAGACGGGCACAAAAAAGGCATGACCGAGGTGGCGCGCAATGCGCGGCAAACCAGCCGCACTTTGGACGCATTGGCGGGCACACCGGGCGCCGACATCAGCAGTGGCTTCAAACTCGATACCACCGGCCAACGCGAAGCCAAGGGCAAGCTCATGTTCCAAACCCTGGCGCTTGACTACAGCCTACCGGGCAGTTTGCCGCAGGGCAAGGCGGACAACCAGATATTGGGCGTGGTAGCCGCCTTGCGCACCCAAAATGCGCCGCGCGAAGTGGTGCTGGTGTCCAAAGACATCAATATGCGGGTCAAGGCCCGTGCGCTGGGGCTGGCCACCGACGATTACCAGAACGACAAAACGCTGGAAGATGGCGATTTGCTGTATTCCGGCGCCATGGCCTTACCGCTCGATTTTTGGGCCACCCACGGACAGAAAATTGAGAGCTGGCAGCAAGGCCAACACACTTTTTACAAAATCGATGGCCCTACCGTGCCGCAGATGTTGATCAACCAGTTTGTGTATTTCGAGTCGCCCGGCGAACCTAGCCTGTACGCCCGCGTCACAGAAATCCGTGGCAATACGGCAGTTCTCAAAACCCTGCGCGATTTCAACCATTTGAAGAACGCAGTCTGGGGCGTAACCACGCGCAACCGCGAGCAAAATTTTGCAATGAATTTGCTCACTGATCCGGATGTGGACTTTGTCACGTTGACTGGAACTGCTGGTACCGGCAAGACCTTGATGGCCTTGGCCGCCGGTCTCACGCAAGTGCTGGACGATCGGCGCTACACCGAGATCATCGTCACCCGCGCTACCGTCAGTGTGGGCGAGGACATCGGCTTCCTGCCGGGCACCGAAGAAGAAAAAATGGGCCCCTGGATGGGTGCGCTGGACGACAACTTAGAGGTGCTAGGTAAAACCGACAGCAGCGCTGGCGAATGGGGCCGTGCTGCCACGTCGGAGCTGATCCGTAGCCGCATCAAAATCAAAAGCATGAACTTCATGCGAGGGCGCACGTTCTTGAATAAGTATGTCATCATCGACGAGGCGCAAAACCTGACGCCCAAGCAAATGAAGACCTTGATCACCCGCGCTGGACCCGGCACCAAAATCGTATGCATGGGTAATTTGGCGCAAATCGATACGCCTTACCTGACGGAAGGCTCATCGGGCTTGACTTTCGCGGTAGACCGCTTCAAAGGTTGGCCGCATGGCGGGCACATCACCTTAGCGCGCGGTGAGCGCTCGCGCCTGGCGGATTTCGCCAGCGACGTACTGTAGGCCTGCTACCTAAAAGTCCCCACCTCCGCCGTGCGCCAGGTTTTCAAACTTGGTGATATTGCGCAGGAAGGCCAGCTTGACGGTACCGGTAGGGCCGTTACGCTGCTTGGCGATGATGATCTCGGCGACGCCCGGCTCTTTGCATGCCTCTTTGGTGTAGTACTCGTCGCGGTAAATAAACATGATGATGTCAGCATCCTGTTCAATCGCACCGGACTCGCGCAAATCGCTCATCATGGGGCGCTTGTCGGGTCGCTGCTCTACGCTACGGTTAAGCTGTGACAAGGCCAGTACCGGGCATTTGAGTTCACGCGCCAGCATCTTCAGGCCGCGAGAAATTTCGCCCAATTCGGTAGCGCGGTTTTCTCCGTCGCTGCTTCCGTTCATAAGTTGCAGATAGTCCACTACGATCAGTCCGAGTTGCCCGCAGCTACGCGACAAGCGGCGGGCGCTCGAGCGCAAGTCACTAGAACTTAAACCCGCGCTCTCGTCGATATGCAGGGAAATATTGCGTAATTTTTCGATAGTTTCCGCAAGCCTCGGCCACTCCTCCTCGGTCAGTTTTCCGGTGCGCAAGTGGCTTTGATCAATACGGCCGATAGAACCCACGATACGCACCGCCAATTGCGCTGCGCCCATCTCCATAGAAAACACCGCGACGGGCAGGCCTTCATTGAGGGCAACATGTTCGGCAATATTGATCGCAAGTGCGGTCTTCCCCATCGACGGTCGGGCGGCAAGCACCACCAGATCACCGGCTTGCAGACCAGCGGTCATACGGTCTAGATCGTAAAAACCGGTAGGCACCCCAGTAACATCATTGGGGTTATCTGCCATCTCCTGCACACGGTCCATCAGCTTGACGACCAGGCTCTCCATGGCCTGAAAGCCGTCGCTGTTGCGCTTACCCTGTTCGCCGATATTGAATATTTTTTGCTCGGCCTGGTCCACGATATCGGAGACGGCCCGCCCTTGGGTGTTGAAGGCGCTGGTAGCGATATCGTCGCTGGCTGTCACCAACTTTCGCAGAATAGACCGGTCCCGCACAATTTCTGCATAGCGGCGAATATTGGCCGCGCTGGGCACGTACTGCGCCAGCGAATTGAGATAGACCATGCCACCAATGTCATCACCGTGGCCCTGACTTTGCAAATGTTCGTATACCGTGATGACGTCGGCCGGGCGACTGCTATTGATCAGAGAGCCAATGGCGGCAAACACCAGTTTGTGCTCGTAACGGTAAAAATCACCCTCCTGCACCACATCGCTCACGCGGTCCCAGGCATTGTTGTCCAAGAGCAAGCCGCCCAGCACGCTGGACTCACCTTCAATAGAGTGCGGCGGAATGCGCAGTTGCGCCAGTTGCCTGTCGGGCACCACATCGTCCGGCTCTAAACCGTCTTCAGACATGCATCCATCCTTTTGTTTACCAACGTCGAGAGCCGATGAGCCCTGTTCCAACGATTCCGGATTCCATTAAAAAAGCCGCGAGGGCTAGCCCAGGCGGCTTTTGGAGCCAGGTGTCGCGGGGCCGAAGCCCTACAGCTTAACCTGAACGCGACCGGAATCGATCAGGCCGATTCGCCGTAAACCGACACAGTGATATCCACCACAACGTCGGTATGCAAAGACACGCTGACTTGGGTGTCGCCAACTACTTTGATGGGGCCATTGGGCATACGAACGTTGGATTTAACGACTTCATAGCCGCCTTTAACCAATTCTTCGGCAATGTCAGCATTGGTAACCGAACCGAACAGGCGGCCATCAACGCCGGCTTTTTGAGTCAACTTGATGGCGGTTCCAGCCAGCTTTTCACCCAGCTTTTGGCTCGCGGCCAATTTGGCCGCCGCCGCTTTTTCTAATTCAACGCGACGTGCTTCGAATTCGGCCTTGGCCGACTCGGTAGCACGACGAGCGCGGCCAGAAGGGATCAAAAAATTACGGGCATAGCCGTCTTTAACTTTGACGATTTCACCCAGATTACCCAGGTTGACGACCTTGTCGAGCAGAATAATTTGCATGGTCGAGCTCCTTAGATCTTGTGTTGGTCGCTGTACGGAAGCAGCGCCAAAAAGCGCGCGCGTTTGATAGCGGTGTTGAGTTGGCGCTGGAAAATCGCGCGGGTCCCGGTCAGACGTGCCGGAATGATTTTGCCGTTTTCAGCGATGAAATCGCGCAAGGTGTCGATGTCCTTGTAGTCGATCTCTTCTACGCCTGTCACCGTAAAGCGGCAAAAGCGCTTGCGCTTGAACAGTAGCGATTGGGTATTGCGCTTGGGGCGCTTGTCTTTGTTGAACTTCTTGAACGTGGCCATAAAGCCTCCTATAACAAATCTTGTGAAAAATCTTGTATCTGCAAAACAACCGATTTACCGGCCCGGGCGTTGCTGAGGTAGCCCTGAAATTTCCAGTTACTGCCTACCACCTGGCTTGCCAGCCTTTCAGCCAGCGCACCAAAGGCCATTGCCTTGAGCACCATCTTGATCTGACGCTTACCCTGTATATCCTGCACTTCGGACTGGTGTTCGAGCACCAATTGCAGCGCCGGGATACCGGCCGGTGTGTAACGCAAGGTACGCACCTCAGCAATACAAGCGGTCAAAACAACTGCGTTAGCGGACACTCCTGTTGGATAGACGATGTTGTGAGAAGCTACCTCAGGCCTGGTACTCAGCCTGTTGGGTTTTGCGGGCGTCTTCACGCTCCACGGTCTTCATCATCGAAGAAGGACCGGTGTCAGCTTTCTTCTTGGACACGGTCAGGTGACGCAACACGGCGTCATTGAACTTGAATGCGTGCTCGAGTTCGGCCATGACGACCTGATCAGCTTCAATGTTCACGCACAAATAATGGGCTTTGGCGAGTTTGTTGATCATGTAGACCATCTGACGACGGCCCCAGTCTTCAACGCGGTGCACTTTTCCGCCGCCGGCGGTGATCATGCCTTTGTAGCGTTCCAACATGGCTGGAACTTGCTCGCTCTGATCCGGATGGATCATGAGAATGATTTCGTAATGACGCATGGATACTCCTTATGGATGGCCCCATGGGGGCCGGAAAAAGCTACCCCCGGCGTCTAATCGGGGTGCAGCAAGGCGAAAAGCCCACGATTATAGCCGGCATCGGCAGCCAAGACGGCGCGCGTGCGTTACCCCACTCAGGTACGCAAGTTTGATGCTGAAACGCCCTTGTGCCCGGTCAAGGCACTGATTACCAAGGTTGCAATAAAGCCGGCTGGTACGCCGAAAACACCCGCCGAAACTGGCTGAATGCCACCCCAAAGCCCCGTGGCAGGGCTCAAACCCAACGCGTCTCTGAAAGCAGGCAAATTACTCAGCATGTAATACAAGGTGATACTTAGCCCGGTCAACATGCCTGCGACCACCCCGGCACGGGTGGTGCCGCGCCAGAAAATACCCAGCACCATGGCTGGCACCAGGCCGGCGCCCGCCAGCGAAAACGACGCGGCGACCAAGTACAGAATGCCTGCGGGGCGTTGCGCGGCAGCATAAGCAGCCAATAAAGCGACCACTAAAAGCGCAAACTTGGACCACATGACAGTACGCATGGCTTTGACCGGATCGGTCTGACCTTCGAATGCCAAGTCATGCGCTAGCGCATTGCCGATAGTGAGCAGCAGCCCGTCCGCCGTGGACAAGGCGGCCGCCAAGCCCCCGGCGGCGACCAAGACGGAAAAGACATAAGGTAGGCCGCCTATTTCCGGACTTGCCAGCATGATCAGGTCAGCACCGACATGCAGCTCGGCAAATTGCAAAATTCCATCGCCATTCACATCAGAAAACGACAAAAGACTGGGGTCCTTGGACCATTGCGCCATCCAAGCGGGCAGCGCATCCATTGGCTGTCCCACTAGGTGGGCCATCACTTCGTACTTCACCAAAACGGCGAGGGCAGGTGCGCACAAATAAAGCAAGGCAATAAAAACCAAGGACCAAGCTACCGAGGTACGCGCTTCGCTCACCGTGGGAGTAGTAAAAAAACGAGTCAGCAAATGCGGCAAACCGGCCGTACCCACCATTAGGCAAAACATCAGCGCCAGAAAATTAGCGCGTGAACTATCAAATAGCGCAGCCTCTTGCTCCGTACCATGCGGGTCGCCGGCAAAAGCGCGGGTGTGAGGGTTCAGGCCGGATAAGGCTTGGGCTCGATCCAAATATTCGCTAATTTGCCGGGTCCACAGCGCGCGGGCAGCATCGGCATCTTTTGGTAAGGCCGAAAGCTCTTTTCGCACGCGGGTCACGGCCGCCTGTTGGGCCGGCGCATCATCAAGCGCTTGCAATTGAGCCCGCAAGGCACGTCGCTCTGCCTTTAATGTGGCGTCAACATCCTTTAGTTTTTCTTGCAATTTTTGGGCCCGTTCGCGGTACAGACCAATAACTTCTGCTTCTGCGGGAGAGGCCTGAATTTTCGCTTCCAAAGCCGAGATTTTGGCCAATTGCTGGCCATACGCGACTGCCGCCAATGGATTGCCCGTTTGCTGGTACGACAACCAACTCACTGGTAGGAGAAAAGCCAGAATCAGCAGAACGTATTGTGTCGCCTGCGTCCAAGTCACCGCGCGCATGCCTCCCAAAAAGGAACAAACTAGAACACCGCCCAAACCTAACAAAATACCAATTTCAAAATGCAACCCGGTCAAGCGAGATGTGATCAGACCAACCCCGTAAATTTGCGCCACCACATAGGTAAAAGAACACAAAATAGCCGCCAATGCAGCAATGCGGCGCGGCCACTTTCCGCCAAAACGCAAGGCAAAAAAGTCCGGCAAAGTGTAAATATTGCACTGGCGCAAATAGGGCGCCACCAGCAAAGCTAAAAGACAAAAACCGCCGGTCCAGCCGAGCACGTAGGCCAAGCCCCCGGGCTGATCCCCCATGCCAGAGAATCCTTGCAAGTACAAACCACCGGACAGACTGATGAACGAGGCGGCACTCATCCAATCGGCCGCGGTAGCCATTCCGTTATAGACCGCAGGAATGCGGCGGCCTGCGACGTAGTATTGGTCCACATTGGTGGTTCGCCCAGAGACGCCAATCGCGGCGTACAGCACCAAGGTGAGCGACAGGAAAATTCCCGCGATCCACGGCTTGGACAAGCCCGCATACTGGGCAAGGCCCAAGCCGACCAGGCACGAAAATACGCCAAGCAAATAGACGGCAAATCGGCGGTGCAGGCCGCTGGACGAATTCGGCGTCAGAGACCGTGCTGCAAGGAGATGGTCGGTGCGGTTCTGTCGCCAAGCAAACACCACCACGATGGCGATAAATGCCAACACAGACCCTTGTGCAGCAAACCAAAAGCCTACGGGCCAACCGGCCACCACCCTGTCCAGGTCTCGGGCAAAAAAAACGACACCGAAGGAGGCTGCAAACCACAGGCTGAGCAAGACCGCATGCAGCGGCCAGCGCACTGTGGTTTGCGCACTACTCATGCTTTAGCGAGTTCCTGCCAAGTGGCAATGACGGAGTCCGGGTTAAGCGAAATCGAGGAGATGCCTTCGTCCACCAACCAGCGGGCAAAGTCCGGATGGTCGCTTGGACCCTGCCCGCAAATACCCACATACTTTCCTTGCGCCAGGCAGGCCTTGATGGACATGCGAATCATCGCTTGTACCGCTGGGTCGCGCTCGTCAAAATCGGCCGCCAACAACTCCATGCCAGAGTCGCGGTCCAGGCCCAAGGTTAGTTGCGTCAAGTCGTTCGACCCGATGGAAAAGCCATCAAAATACTGCAAAAACTCCGTAGCCAAAATAGCGTTACTGGGAATTTCGCACATCATGACCAGTTGTAAACCGTGCTTACCGCGCTCCAGACCCTGGCGCGCCAGCAGCTCGGTGACTTTGCGTGCTTGCTCCAGCGTTCGCACAAATGGCACCATGATTTGCACATTGCTTAGTCCCATCTCCTGGCGTACACGCTTGAGCGCCTCGCATTCCATCGCAAAAGCCTCGCCAAAATCGGCACTGACATAGCGAGCAGCGCCACGAAAGCCGAGCATGGGATTCTCCTCCTCCGGCTCATAGCGGCTACCGCCAATGAGTTTGCGGTATTCATTCGATTTGAAATCGGACAAGCGCACGATCACCGGCTTGGGCCAGAAAGCTGCTGCGATGGTGGCTACACCATCAGCCACCCGGTCCACATAAAAGGCACGGGGCGAGGCATGCCCGCGGGCCACGGATTCCACGGCCTTTTTTAGATCCGCATCGACATTGGGATAGTCCAAAATCGCTTTAGGATGTACGCCAATGTTGTTATTGATGATGAACTCCAGCCGAGCCAAGCCTACGCCCTCATTGGGCAACTGGCAGAAGTCAAAGGCGAGCTGCGGGTTACCCACGTTCATCATGATCTTGACCGGGACTTCGGGCATCAGGCCGCGTTGGACTTCGGAGATGTCGGTCTCGAGTAAACCATCGTACACAAATCCGGTATCACCCTCGGAGCAGACTACGGTTACCAGCGCACCCTCTTTTAAGCGCTCCGTCGCATCGCCGCAGCCCACCACCGCAGGAATACCCAATTCACGCGCAATGATGGCAGCGTGGCACGTACGCCCGCCCCGGTTGGTCACGATGGCCGAGGCCCGCTTCATGACAGGTTCCCAGTTGGGATCGGTCATGTCGGTAACCAGCACGTCGCCGGCTTGCACCGTATCCATATCGCTGATGTGGTGCACGATCCGAACCGGACCAGTACCGATTTTTTGACCGATAGCCCGGCCTTCAGCGAGCACAGAACCCTTGCCCTTGAGCTGATAGCGGTATTCCACGGAATTGCCGGCTTGACTTTTCACCGTTTCGGGGCGCGCTTGCAAAATATAGAGCTCCCCGTCCACACCGTCTTTACCCCATTCAATATCCATGGGTCGGCCATAGTGGTCTTCGATGACCAATGCATAGCGCGCCAATTGCTCGATGTCCGCCTCACTCAAGGAATAGCGGTTACGCAGTTCGGTGGGCACATCCGTGATCTTGACCAGCTTGGCGCCTGCGGCCTGCTCGGCGGCGTTGGTAAATTCCATTTGCAACAATTTGGATCCGAGGCTGCGGCGGATGACGGCGCGCTTGCCTGCGCGCAACATGGGTTTATGCACATAAAACTCGTCGGGGTTGACGGCTCCCTGGACCACGGTTTCGCCCAAACCGTAGCTGGACGTTATAAAAACCACCTCCTTGAAACCCGACTCTGTGTCCAGGGTAAACATAACGCCCGCAGCGCCCAAGTCCGAGCGGACCATGCGCTGCACGCCTGCGCTCAACGCCACGTTGTCATGCGCAAAGCCCTTGTGCACGCGGTAGCTGATGGCACGGTCGTTGTACAGCGAAGCAAAGACTTCGCGAATTTTGTGCAAAACATCTTCAATGCCCACTACATTGAGAAACGTTTCCTGCTGGCCAGCAAAAGACGCATCGGGCAAATCCTCTGCGGTCGCCGAAGAGCGCACCGCAAAAGACACGGGGGGTGACCCTGCCTGCAACTGTGCGAAGGCCTGGCGGATCTGTTTTTCAAGCTCGGTTGGAAAAGGCAGTCCCTCCACCATGGCGCGGATTTCGGCGCCTGCCTTGGCCAGGGCGCGTACGTCCTCCACATCTAAGGCCGTAAGTCGCTGGCTGATACGCTCGGCCAAGTCCTGGTGCTTCAAGAACTCTCGGAACGCGAACGCCGTCGTGGCAAAACCACCAGGGACTTTCACCCCGCCCGGCAATTGGGAAATCATTTCGCCCAAGCTGGCGTTTTTGCCACCCACGGCCTCCACGTCAGTCATGCGCAAATGCTCAAAGGGAACGACCCAGGCGGTGTCGCTAAAAAGTGCAGACATAGGAACTCCAAAGTTAAAAACTAGTCAAACCGACAGGGCGCGTACGCAATCAGTTTGGCGGAGCGGACAGGCGGGCACGAACTCGATGGATTGATCGTTCTAGAGTCGGTGCGCGGGCTTGCCGATCCGGCGGTGCCCGATTGTAGGGTTGGGTATGCGCTCTGAGAGCACAGAGCGCTAGCTGCGCATGCCCGACAATGAAGGGCCCGAGGGCGCCGCGCTCGGGTGGCCCTTACCCTTTCAAAACATGCCCTATGCCCCATCGCAGCGTTTTTTTTGTCTCTGACGGAACCGGTATCACCGCCGAAACATTCGGAAAAGCCATTTTGGCCCAGTTTGAAGTGCGCACCCGCTCTGTGCGGCTGCCCTTTATTGACACGGTGGACAAGGCCCATCAGGCGGTGCGTCAAATCAACCACGCAGGGGCGCAGGACGGCCAAACACCTATCGTTTTCAGTACCTTGGTCAATATGGAGGTACTCAAAGTCATTCAAACCCATTGCCAAGGCATGCTCTTGGACATGTTCGGTACCTTTGTGCACCCCCTTGAACAAGAGTTGCAACTCACCTCCAACCACCGTATCGGCCGCTTCAGCGACGCCAGCAAGAGCCAGGAATACCAGGCCCGGATTGAGGCGATCAACTTTTCCCTCGCCCATGACGACGGACAAAGCAACCGAGATTTAGAACAGTCCGACGTTATATTGGTTGGGGTCAGTCGTAGCGGCAAAACGCCGACCTCCCTCTACCTGGCTATGCAGTACGGCATGAAAGCTTCCAACTATCCCTTGATACCAGAGGACTTCGAGCGACGCCAGTTACCGGTGGCACTAGTGCCTCACAAGAAAAAAATTTTTGGCCTAAGCATCCAACCGGAGCGCCTGAGCGAGATCCGCTATGAGCGGCGCCCCAACTCAAAATATGCCTCTCTGGATAACTGTCGCATGGAGGTGCAGGAAGCCGAAAGCATGATGCGCCGTGCCGGCATACGTTGGCTCTCGACCACCACCAAATCGATCGAGGAAATTGCAACCACCATTCTTCAGGAATTGCAGCCTGATCGACTGACGTATTAACGTTTTCTTGCGTAAGTTAGGGCGCAAATAGGCGACACCTCACCCAGCTACCAGGTTTTAACCGGCCGCTAGGCTAACCATGCGCCAGGTGGATCCTCGCCCTCGCATGGGTTCGCACCACCAGTGGCCCCAACGCGCGCGTGGTAGGCCGGCGCATCGCCCCCCGAAGGCGGGGCACGTCGAGCGCCTGCTTCATAGGCCGATGGCAGCAATCCCGGCTCGGGCCACCTGAGCGTCTTCGCTGGATTTGACACCACTGACGCCCACTGCACCTATGCACTGGCCGTCCTTCATGATCGGCACGCCGCCTTCTAGCATGCCATCGAGGCCCGGCGCACTGAGGAAGGACATCCGGCCGCCATTGATCATTTCCTCGTAAATCTTGCTCTCCCGCATCCCTAGCGCCGAAGTGCGGGCTTTTGCCGGTGCGATATGCGCTGAAATCGGGGCTACGCCGTCAAGGCGTTGGAACCACATCAGGTTGCCACCATCATCCACTATGGCGATGCACACGGCCCACCCATGTTTGAGGGCTTCGGCCTCAGCCGCCGCGGCCATGGTTTTCAAATCTGCGAGTTCAAGAGTGGCTTTGGTTTTCATAAATACTTTCAATGAAGGAGTCAGGGAATGGAAAAATACCAGCATAACCGCTCTGACCGACCTAATTTAGCCACCTGCACACTATGCAACCCTGCCAAATTTCGGGCTAATACGCCTGCCGCATGCGGCACTAGCCCTTGCATACGCCTAAAATCACTCCATCTGCCACAGGTAACTTTAGGAGATGGACTATGAATGAACAAGCTTCCTTTTTGGAACAGGGCCTCGACTACGGCGTAAGCCTTGAGCAGCGCAACAAAGTTTTGCGCAACACCTATTGGCTGCTAGCCCTTAGTCTCGTACCCACGGTACTAGGCGCCTGGGCCGGTGTGGTTTTTGGTTTGGGGCAGCTATTTAGTGGCGCATTGGGCTTGGTGTTGTTTCTCGGTATCGCTTTTGGTTTTATCTATGCGATCAACAGGACAAAGGATTCGGCTGCGGGCGTGCCTGTTTTGCTGGCTTTCACTTTCTTCATGGGTCTGATGATGTCCCGCCTGATCGAGTCCGTGCTGGGCTTTAAGAACGGCCCAGACCTGATCATGACCGCGTTTGGTGGCACGGCAGGCGTTTTCCTGGTCATGGCGACGTTGGCCACCGTCATTAAACGCGACCTTTCTGGCATGAACCAATGGCTGTTTGTTGGAGTCATCGTACTTTTGGTGGGCAGCATCATCAATATGTTTGTCGGCTCCACCGTGGGCATGATGGTCTTGTCCATGGTTTCGATTGCTATTTTCAGCGCCTACATGCTGTATGACATCAAGCGAATCATCGATGGCGGCGAAACCAACTACATCACTGCCACCCTGGCGCTGTACTTAGACATCATCAACGTGTTCCAAAGCCTACTGGCACTGTTGGGCATTTTCGGTGGCGAGCGCGACTGAGCTCCCCCCTGATGCACATCGGCGCCTAGGCGCCGTGCCGCATTTGCCCCGATAAAGGCCCTGTTCGGGGCCATTTTTGCAAGCCCTCAGCGCTGACCGGATAAACCAGGGAGGGCCGCAAGGCGAGCCCAAGCGCCTGAATGAACTGCTGACCTATTGGGGGCTACCCATGGTCAGCTACCCGCCCCGTCGAATGATTCAATCAGACACCGCCGCACTTTGAAGTCGGCACAGCATGGGAGGCGGGTATACGCTTTGGGCTAGAATCGCAGGGTTTTGTGGCAAGTACGATGGGTTTTGGATTGGGCAAAGGTTTGTCCGAGGGCCTTTTGCGGCTGCTGCGCTTGATGGATTGATTATGAAAGCTGGAATTCACCCTAACTACCGCGACGTATGCTTTGTGGACTTGTCCAACAACTTTAAGTTCGTGACACGCTCCTGCGCTAACACCAAAGAAATGATCAAGATGGAAGATGGGCGTGAACTGCCTCTTTACAAACTTGACACCTCCAGCGAGTCGCATCCCTTTTATACCGGCACGCAGAAATCGGTAGATAACATGGGCGGACGCGTGGAAAAATTCCGCAACCGCTTTGGCAAAACTAGCGCCAAGTAAGTAAGTGCAGGCCCGAGCCTGAGACACCGTAACAAAGGCAGCCCGGATCACCGAGCTGCCTTTTTTTCATACAGTTGCGTGCATTGAATACCACTCCTGCCATCGTCACCCATGCCGGCGCCGCGCGACTGCCCCGCTGGGCTCTGCTAGCCTTGTGCGTCGTCTATGTCGCGGCCGGCTTTTTGGGTCGAAACGCATGGAAAGTCGAAGACATGGGTTCCGTCGGCTATATGGCCGAATTAGCTTGGGGAACGGCTGACTGGTGGCACCCGACCCTCATAGGCACACCTTCCGCGCAGGGCGCATTGCTCCCCTATTGGCTAGGCGCATGGATGCTGCATTTTTTGCCGGATGGTGTATTTGCACATTGGTTGATGCGACTTCCCTTCGCCTGTATGCTGGCGCTGGCCATGGCATCGCACTGGTATGGCACCTACTATCTTGCCCGCAGCCCTAAGGCCCAACCCGTAGAGTTTGCGTTTGGCGGGCAAGCCAGCCCCGTCGACTACGCCCGCTCGATTGCCGATGGCGGTCTTCTGGCCTTTATCGCTTGCCTAGGCCTTGCTCCCATGGCGCATGAGACGTCCCCGGAGCTGGTTCAACTCGGTTTCACTTCGCTTTTCTTTGCAGGTGCTAGTGCATTGCCCTTTAGGCCAATCCGGGCCTACGCGGCTATTGCTATCGGCATGTTGGGCCTGAGTCTCAGTGGCGCGCCCACACTTTCCTTGGTGTTCGGGCTGGGCGTTGCAGGCTTTGAAATCTACCAGGTCGCTAAGGCAACGGCGACTACCGAGCAGCGGCGCAGCAGTGCAATTGGCATTGGGGTCCTCTTGATCTCCAGCGGCACTTGCGCAACGCTTGCAAGCGTCCTGGATCTTTGGCGGTGGAAACTCCACGGCCCGCTGCATCTCGCGTCCTCCTGGCAAGGCTATAGCGAATTGTTGTTGTGGTTTACCTGGCCGGCTTGGCCGCTGGCGCTATGGACCCTGTGGGTATGGCGTCGGCAAATGTGGCGCATGTCCATCAGTCGGCACCTGGCACTTCCTCTCTGGCTACTGGTAGTCGTGTTGATCGCCACTTGGTGCCTGGACGCATCGGACCGTGTTTTACTGTTGGGGCTGCCGGCCGTTGCCAGTCTCGCCGCCTTCGCTCTGCCTACGCTCAAACGCCAGGTTGCGTCGCTCGTTGATTGGTTTACCTTGCTTTTTTTCACAGGTTGGGGGCTAGTTCTGTGGGTCCACTTCATTGCTATGCATTTCGGTATTCCTGCCAACCCCGCGGCCAACATTGCGCGACTGGCGCCAGGATTTCAGGCCGAGGTATCGTGGTTTGCTGTTGTCATTGCGGCTTTTGCCACAGTTGCTTGGGCACAGGTGGTGCGCTGGCGGGTGGGAAGACATCGCCGAGAACTTTGGCGCAGCTTGGTGTTGCCGGCGCTTGGCATCGCCTGGTGCTGGACATTGATGATGACGGTGGGCATCTCTTTGTTTGATTACACCCAAAGCTACGACCGATGGGCCGCTTCAGTCGCTTCGAAAATCAGCGACAGCAGCTGCATAAGGACCGAAAAACTGGATATTGGACAACTGGCCGCGCTGCGCTGGATTGCCAAATTGCCAGTGCAAGATGCATCCAAGGGCACATCCTGCCCTTGGATGATCATCGCCCCCGGACCTGGCTTAAGCCTACCTGCTAGCACCAATCTTCAGGAATGGACACCGAAAGCGTTGGTCAACCATCCGACGGACAGTTCCATCGCAGTATGGGTCATGCAACGCAAATAAGAGTCGTTTTGCAATGCCCTACAGGGCGGGCCGATCAAAGACAGCGATACTTTCGACGTGGGCCGTATGCGCAAACATATTGACCACCCCTGCAGCGCTGCAACGATAACCGGCAGAAACCAGTACCGCAGCATCGCGTGCCAACGTCGCCGGATTGCAACTCACGTACACAATCCGCTGTGGCGCGACCCATGCCCCCTTCACGGCGCCTTCTCCTATCGCCTCGGCCAGCGCCTGCACCAATGCATACGCTCCCTCACGCGGCGGATCCACCAGCCACTTTTCTGCCGCGCCGTCAGCAATCAGGGCCTGCGGGCTCATATCGAATAAGTTGCGGGCCACAAAAAGCGTCGGTGCGAGTGTGCCTAAACTACCGCGTGCCAATTGATTCATCTGGTAATTTTCCTGCGAACGCGTCACCAAAGCCTGCGCGCCTTCCACACCTAAAACCTCTCGCGCCCGCGTGGCCAAGGGAAGCGTGAAATTGCCCAGACCACAAAACCAGTCAATCACGCGCTCGCTTCTTTGTACGTCCAAAAGCGACAAGGCACGTGCCACCAATACGCGATTGATATGCGGGTTCACTTGTGTGAAATCGGTAGGCCTAAAGGGCATCGTGATCCCGAATTCGGGCAGGCTATAGGCCAACGCACCCGTCCGCTGTGCTGCCGGCACTTCGAGCGGCACAATTGCATCGGGCCCTTTGGCTTGCAACCACCACTGCAACCCCGGGTGGGCCAGCGCGAAGGCACGCAAACGCTGAAGGTCCGATTCGCTCAAAGGTAGCAAATGTCGCAACACCAGCGCAGTCACATCGCCATGCCCTCGCTCCACCAAAGGGCCGCCACGGTCACCAATGGCCATTTCGATTTGGGGAATGTGCTGCACCGCGTCCATCGATTCGATCAGGGCCCGCAAAGGCAGCAACATGGCGCTCATGTGAACGGGCAAAACCGGGCACTGCTTCATGTCCGCCACAAAATGGCTCTTGCGTTCATGAAAGCCAATGAGAACCGCACCCTTTTTTCTAACGAAACGCACGGATAAACGCGCCCGGTACCGGTAGCCCCAAGCCGGACCTTCAATCGCCCGCAAGATGCGCTCGGGACGCAGTTTGCCAATATGCAGAAACTGGTCCTCCATCGCCCGCTGTTTCACCGCCACCTGGGCCGCCGGGTGCAGATGCTGCATCTTGCAGCCGCCGCACGCGCCCTCGTGCAGGCCGAAATGCGGACACAGGGGGCGCACCCTCTGGGCTGACTCCTGATGCACCACAGTCAAAGTGCCTTTGTCGAAACTGGCTTTGCTGCGATGCACACGGGCACTCACGACTTCATAGGGTAAGGCGCCGTCAATAAACACTACCTTTCCATCCTCGCGGTGGGCAACGCCTTGACCTTCCAGATCCAGACTGCGAACCGTCAATTGGCCATCGCCACTTGGCGCAGTCGCAATCGCCGGCGCGTCCAGCCTGGCGGCATAGGGCTCGCTTTCGGGAGGCATAGAGATTGCCAGCGAAGCGGACGCTGGCGATGACGGGTTAGGCATAGGAGTCGTTGGAAAAATAGGACGGCCCGCACAGCCCTTGGCTTAACGCGCGGGAAGGTACTTAACCGGATCCACAGGTTTGCCCAGCTTACGAACCTCAAAATGCAGCTTGACCTGATCGGCGTCCGTGTTACCCATTTCGGCAATTTTTTGGCCTTGCTTGACGGTTTGCTCTTCTTTCACCAATAGCGCTTGATTATGGGCATAGGCTGTCAGGTAAGTGTTGCTGTGCTTGAGGATGATCAAGTTTCCATAGCCCCGCAAACCGGCGCCCGCGTAGACCACTTTGCCATCTGCCGCCGCAAGTACTGCATCTCCGGCCGCTCCGCTGATGTCCAGCCCTTTGCGGTTCTTGCTTTCATCAAACCCAGCAACAATGGTCCCACGCGCCGGCCAGACAAAACCAACGGCGTCTTCCACCACAATGGCATTGACTGCCGGTGCAGATGTTGGCACTTGCGAAGTCGCTTGCGCAGCGCTAGCTGGTGGGGCCGGTTTGTCAGCAGCAGCACCCAAAGGGGTTGCCGGTATTTTCGAAGCCGCGACCGCCCGGCTTACCGTGCCATCCTCAGGACTACCTGGAGGAATCACCCGCAACACCTGTCCCGTGTCGATCTTGTTGGGATTTTCCAGGTTGTTCCACCGCGCAATATCGCGGTAATTCTGGCCTGACTCCAGACCAATTCGGGCAAGCGTGTCGCCTTGTTTGACGGTGTAATAACCGGGCTTGCCTGCATTGTCGGCAGTGGTCGGTGCAGCTGAAACGCTGGTGGCACCTGACGAAGAATTCGCATCATGGCTTTGAGTAGCCTTCGAGGCAGGTAAGGCCTCTTTGCTTTCTGTGGCTTGGTTGTGCTTGGCAGGCGCGGTGCGATCTTCCACCGGCGCGGGCCGCAGTGGCTTGCCGCCGCAGGCAGACAGAACGCCAATCGCTAAGGCCATGCTAAGCAAACAAAAAACTTTAATTTTTACATTTAACTTATTGAAAAACATAGGCTTACTCCCTTTATCGCAGTTTATGCGACACCGGATTTTAAGGGCACGAAATGCACCGCCTCCAGCACCGTCTGGCGCACGCCCTGGGCCGTTTTGTCTAGAACCAACAACGATTGCCCAATCGGGATGCCGGCTTTGGTGCCCGCCGGTTCCGGTTTACCCAAGACCGGCGCAATCAAGCGTCCACCCACCGCCAACTGGTCAATCCAAGCCTGGGGAATCGCTTCGCCACCCGCCGCGGCAATAATCGCCGCATAAGGCGCGCCGGCCGCATAGCCCAACATACCGTCGCCAAACAGCAAATGGACCGTACCCAGACGAAAGGGGCGCAGATTCTCACGTGCCTTGTCGTGCAGACCGCGCAAGCGCTCTATGCTGTAGACCTCGGTGGCCAGATGGCTGAGCACCGCCGCCTGGTAGCCACAGCCAGTACCGATCTCGAGTACCCGGCCCATGCGCCCGTCCACGCCTTTACGCAGAAGCTCGATCATGCGCGCCACCACGCTCGGTTTGGAAATCGTTTGCCCTAGGCCGATGGGCAAGCTGGTGTCCTCATAGGCTTGGTTGACCAAGCCACTATCAACAAAACGGTGCCGCTCCACTGCACCCATCGCCTGCTGCACCAAGGGATCGCTCAGGCCCTGGGCCGTCAATTTTTCAACCATGCGACGACGCACGGCGCTCGAATCCATGCCCAGGCCCTGCGGCAAATTGTGCGCTGGGACGGGCTTGACTTTTTTGACCGGCGCGCTGGCCGGCATGCGAGCCGGAAAGCTGGGCCGCTCCTTCATGCGCCGCCCATATGGGCCATGCTTTGCGCCCAATAGGTCAGGGCTTGGTGATCCGTCAGATCCACCGACAAAGGCGTGATCGCCATGTGGCCATGTTGGGTGGCGTGGAAATCGGTGCCCGGCGCCTCGTCCTTGGCTGGACCTGCCGCGCCAATCCAGTACATGGTCTCGCCGCGCGGGCTTTTCTGGGTAATTACTGGCTCAGCCGCATGGCGCTTGCCCAGACGGCATAGCTTGGCGCCGCCGATGTCGGCATAAGGCCGGTTGGGGATATTCACATTAAGCAGCCAGGGCGCGCTGGTGATCAACTTGCTCGCCTGCATGGCAAGCACCAGCTCACGCGCTTTGCGGGCAGCAGACGCCAACTCAACCCAGTCCTTATCCACCTGGGAAAAGGCAATGGCCGGGATGCCAAAAAGGTAACCCTCCATGGCCGCACCCACGGTACCGGAATAAATGGTGTCGTCACCCATATTGGCACCGTTATTGATACCGGATACCACTAAGTCGGGTCGGTAATCGAGCAGACCCGACAGCGCAATATGAACGCAGTCCGCCGGGGTGCCATTTACATAGCGAAAGCCATTGGCGGCGCGGTGCACATATAAAGGCGCATTCAAGGTCAGTGCGTTGGATTTAGCGCTGTTGTTCACCTCGGGCGCGATCACCTCGACCTGGGCTACGTCCTTTAGCGCTTCGTACAAAGCGACCAGGCCTGCAGCCTGGAAGCCATCGTCATTGGAAATAAGTATTTTCATGGGTAGGTGATTGTAGGTGCGCCCCTAAAGGTACAGCCATCTCATAGGTGGCTCGCATAGCCAGTTGCTGCATGCGCGCGGACCTCCGTCGCGCGAGGGACAACGCTCCTGCCACCCAGCACTACGAGGCCCTCTATCATCCGCGTTTTATCGGAGATATCTGTATGCACGCTTGGCTTTGCGAAAACCCCATCGGTGTCGATGCCCTCACCTGGAAAGAACTACCCACCCCGACTCCCAAGGCGGGTGAAGTACTGATTCGCATTGAAGCCGCCAGCCTGAACTTTCCGGATCTGCTGATCGTGCAAAACAAGTACCAGATGAAGCCACCGCTGCCCTTTGTGCCTGGCTCGGAATACGCAGGCACCATCGAAGCTGTGGGCGAGGGCGTCAAGCACCTGAAAGTCGGCCAAGCAGTGGCTTGCCTGAGCGGAACCGGCGGCTTTGGCACCCACACCATCGCGCCAGCCATGTTGTGCATGCCCCTGCCCCAAGGCTTTCCCATGGTGGACGCTGCCGCCTTCATCATGATTTACGCCACCTCGCACCACGCTTTGATCGACCGCGCCACACTTAAAGCGGGCGAAACGGTTTTGGTACTGGGCGCCGCAGGTGGCGTGGGAAGCTCAGCCATACAGATCGCCAAAGCCGCAGGCGCGCGGGTCATAGCTGCAGCCTCTACGGACGAAAAATGCGCGCTATGCCGCAGCATTGGTGCCGACGAAGTAATCAACTACAGCACCGAAAACCTGCGTGAAGCCATCAAATCCTTAACGGGCGGCAAAGGCCCGGATGTAATTTACGACCCGGTAGGCGGCGACTTTGCTGAACCTGCCTTTCGCTCCATCGCTTGGCGCGGGCGCTACCTAGTGATCGGCTTTGCCGCCGGACCCATCCCCGCCCTGCCCCTGAACCTGGCGCTGCTCAAAGGCGCTTCCATCGTGGGCGTGTTCTGGGGTGACTTCACCAAACGCGAACCGCAAAAGAGCATGGCCGCTATGGCCGAACTGGCCCAGTGGTACGCGCAAGGCAAGATCAAGCCTGTGATCGACCGCACTATGCCCATGTCCGAACTCAAAGCCGCCTACGCCCACATGGGATCGCGGGGGGTGATGGGGAAATTGGTGATGGTTAATGGTTAAAGCCTGCCAGGCGCGGCTTCCAATCAACGGCACGCCTCAGTTTTATTGCTCAAAAGCTAAAGCGCTGATTTCTCTAATTTCCGGGTAAAGGTATTTCTGAATATCTAGGCCGGAGCGCGGTAACCAGAGATTCGAACCCAGCGATTAGTTTTGAAAGACTTTGGGAAGCAGTTTCCATTCTGCCCCTATCGCTTATTGCGATACAACAAAGAATACAAGCTCAAGGCCAAAAACCTGCGTAATATTTGCGCTTTATTAAAAAGTTAACTCAAAAAACCAAGAACGGCTTAATAGTGCGATGCCTTATTGCGTAAGCTATTTTTTTTACCCAAATACTCACATACATTCTTTTCCAAAGTTTAAATCTTTGAGAAAATGCTACCCGGGGCAAAACCTCTCCTCTTTTAACGTACCAGCAATTACGATTGTGCCGTTGCGCAAGAACATAGCCCGCCTTTAATAAAAAGCGATGCTTTACAAGATATAAATGTTTATCCTCCAAAAGGATCAGCTTGGGTTGAAACTTTTGTAGGTCTGCGCCCAACAAAACCTCTAAGTCAGCGCCTTCAACATCAATTGAAAGAAGATCAATGCTATCGATCAGGTTGTTTGAGCAGATGGTACTTAAAGCTAAGGCCTCGACACGAATATTTTCAAATTCGCGGTAGTTGTGTTCATCGATATTTGCTTCCAAACTGGCGTGGCCAGTCATAAGCTCATCGCCAACTTTGGGAATTAATAACTCCAGGAACCCCACCTTATCGGGGGAAGTGCAGGCAAATTCGCAGACGGTTGCTTTTGGGCGCTCTCGCCTAGCCAACTGTGCCAGATAAGGTATAGGCTCTATTAGCAGGCCAGTCCAACCGAGCTCGGTTTCCAGATGATGTGACTGTGATTCGGGCGAGGTCGGATCATTAGCCCCGACCTCAACGAAAACACCATTTCGCTTATTGCCAAAATATTCGCGAATAAGCTTCTTCTCCCTAGCTTCATCCGCTTGAACAAACAGTGGCAGGTTATGCGCTGGGCGGCCAATATATGGCGCCATGATCAAAAAAGCCCTTGCCTTAAAAATGCTCGTAATAACGCTGGCTTTAGCCGCCTTTTTTCGCCCGCTTGCCGGGGTTTTTCTTGCTACGGGTGGAGACGCCGCGCTCCAGGCTGACGCGTTGGCCGTGGCCGCCGGTGCGCGAGCTCATGCCAGATGGGGGTTTGGGTGCGGGGGTGGCTTTGCGGTCTGCTTCGGTAACGATGGAATTGCCCATGAGAATCTTTCCTGATGAATTAAAAACGAGGTGGCGTATTTGACCACTTTTTTCGAACGGCGCTGCCAGTGGCCTAGGCGCGCAGTGCTTTTTTGAGTTCCACGCCCAGTTCGGGCTTGTGCGCAAAGGGGTCTGTCGGATTGCGCGAGAGCAAGATATCTTCCATACGCACCTGCACCGATCCTATGGATTTAGGATGGCTGTAGATGTAAAACTGATTGGCTGCCACCGCGTCAAACACTTTTTGCGCAACTTCGGCTGCAGTCACTTTGCCGCTGCTCACCGCTTTGTCGCTCATTGCCTGGCTGATCATCTGGCTGCGCGTGGGGCGTGTGCCTTGCATGCCTTCGGGGCGGTTGCGGTGGCTGGCGCTGATTCCGGTGGGCACAAAGAAGGGGCAGAGCACGCTGGCGCTAATCTGGTCGGTGACCAGGGCCAAATCTTGGTACAGGGTTTCGCTCATGCTGACCACGGCGTGTTTGCTGACGTTGTAAATACCCATATTGGGGGCATTGAGCAGCCCGGCCATGCTCGCGGTGTTAACGATGTGCCCCTGAAAAGTCGCGTCCGTCGCGGCGGCGTCCAGCATCATCGGCGTAAAAACACGAATGCCGTGGGCCACGCCCATCAGGTTGACACCGATCACCCATTCCCAGTCTTGCAAACTGTTTTCCCAAATGAGGCCACCCGAGCCCACACCGGCGTTGTTAAAAACGAAGTGCGGCGCACCAAAACGCGCCAGTGTGGCGGCGCCCAGCGCCTCCATTTGGTCCGCCTTGGACACATCTACGCGCATACCAAGCACTTGCGCACCCATAGCTTCCATTTCAGCCACCGCGCGATCCAGTGCGTCTTGCTGTACGTCGGCCAATACCAAATTCATGCCGAGCTTGGCACCGATCCGCGCGCATTCCAGGCCAAAGCCCGAGCCTGCGCCGGTGAGTACCGCAGTCTTATTGCGAAAGTCCGAAATCATGCGAAATGTCCTATCTGTGAAGTGAAAAATTTATGCCGCAACTGCGCGCAGCACATACCCGATGCGCGGGAAGTGCACATGCACCGTACCTGCGCGTGGATCTTCGCGGCGCAGGGTATAGCGGGTGCGGGTGGCGGCCAGCAAAATCCCTTGCGTGGCTTCCTGACCGAAAGTCTCAGCGGCAACAGTGACCACCGTGCCCAAGGCAATTCCATGGTCGTCCTGAAACACATCGGAGGCCGGTAAAGGAGCCGGCGCGCTGTTTTGGGCCAGCGCAATGGCCTGCTCAGCGCTCCACTTTTCCGAGGACGCGTGCCCAATAGCGGCCATGCGATCCATCCAGCCCAGCACCGCAGGTGTAGCGTCCAAAATATCAGCCATCACCGGTACCACCTGGCGCGTAAACCACAGAGGATGGTAGGCCGCAAAGTCGGCCACACATGGGGCATTGCCCAGCAAAAAGGCCTGCCCATCGAGCATGTGGGACAAACGCCGCAAGTAGGACTTGTAAATGCCGCTGGCATCACCGGGCCGCAGGCGCGTCATGCCGCCGGACATGGCAGCGCGGTCCGCGCTAAAGGCCTGCGCGGCCTCTGGGGGCGCATTGGCAAACAAAGCGGCTGCGCCTTTGGGGCTCAGGTTGTAGCCCATCGCTGCCCAGAACAAAGTGCTGTCGGCCCATTGCGCCAACACGCGTGCCGCGCCTTTACTCGCCGCCGGATACAGCCTAGGCTGCGGCTGCAAATGCTCGAGCACTTCACAAACAAGCGCAGTGTCGCAATAGATGTCAGCGCCGATTTGCAGAAACGGCGTTTTGCGGTAGCCGCCGGTGAGCGCCAGCACATCGGGCTTGGGCAGGATGTTGGGCACCGTTACGCTGCGCCAGGCAATCCCTTTGTAACCCAGCACCAAACGTACTTTTTCTGAGAACGGCGAGATTTTGTAGTGATGCAAAACTGGAGTCGATGCGGATTCAGACATGGGCGGCTCCTGCGGGGGCTTTGGGTTTGCGCGGTGCAAAAATCATGCGCAAGGTGTCGGGTATATCGCGCACCTCGGCGCCATCGAGCACACCGCGCGCTTGTAAGGCGCGGTGCAGCGCCGGTAAGTGGTAATGCGGCACTGCGGGGTACAAATGGTGTTCTAAGTGGAAGTTCACATGGTGCGGAAAAAGTATCGCACCCAGCACGCGGTTTGCGCCGCTGCCAAAGCTGCGGTTGCTGCGCGCTGCGGTCAGGGGCGAGGACAAATCGTTCACCGCGCCATGCTCGCAGACCGCGCGCAGGCGCAATATGGGTTGCAGCGCTGTCATCAAAGGCACTATCCATACCACCAGATAAACCGCTAGGCCATGCCAGCCACCCAGACCATACGCAGCAATCGGCAGAGCGATATGCGCGCCCACCACCAGGTAGCGGTCCTGGCGCGCCGCCTTGCGTAGTTGCGGCGAGGTGTCGTTCAGGGGACGGATGGCGCGTTGCGTGTCCTCATTGATAGCAGGGGCGCCAAAGAAATAGGCATAGGTTTTCCAAGCATTCCAGCCCACGAGGTCTTGCGCCAGCTTGCGCAGCAAATAGGCTCTACCACGCGGGTAGCCGCCATGGATGGCAGTATCCGGGTCTTCGCTGCCGTACAGGTTGTTGTGGTGCAAGCGATGGGTCACGCGATAGGTGCACATGGAGACGCCGCTACTCATGCCAATCAGGCGGCCCAGCACATCGTTGGCGCCGCGGTGCGATAGCAAACGGTAGTGCGCCGCCTCGTGCGACAAGATAAACAAGCTGTGCTGCGCGAGGCCCATCAAAGCGATACCCGCCAGCATCCAGGGGCTGCCCCACAGGCCCACGATCAGCGCGCCCGCAATAGCCAGCAACACGCCAGTCTGCGACATCGCCAATAGCGAACGCAGATCGTCCAATTGGGTGAAAGGCAGCAGCTCTTGCGCACTGAGCGCTTTACGGGCCTGGGCATTGAGCGCACCGGGGGCACGCAAATCGTCGCGGAATTCTTCGCCACGCACCGAGTTGCTTGGCGCCGCAAACTCCGCGTCCGTTGCAGTGGTGCCGGTTGGCACATCGGCAACTGGCGAAGCCAAGCTTGCGGCCTTGGAAAGCGTGCTGTCCTGCTGCATGGTGCTTGCTCCTGTTTATGAACCCTGGCGCTGGGCCGGACTAAATCAACTTCACCAACTGCTTGCCGAAATTGCGCCCTTGCAGCAGTCCCAAAAAGGCCTGAGGCGCGCTTTCGATACCCTGCGCAATCGTCTCGCGCACTTGCAATTTACCGCTGGCCACCAAACCACCCAATTCTGCCAAGGCCGCCGGCCAGACTTGCGGATGTTCGCTGACGATAAAGCCCTGAAAGCGCAGGCGCTGCATGAGTATGAGCTGCGGCGCGGCCATGGGGATCGGCGACCCGTTGTACCCGGCAATCATGCCGCACACCGCCACCCGGCCAAAGGCGTTCATCAAAGGCAGCACCGCGTTCATCACCATGCCGCCCACGTTTTCAAAATAGCCTTCAATGCCTTGCGGACAAACCGCGTGCAAAGCGGCGGACAGACTGGCGGCATCGGCATGCCGCTTGTAATCTATGCAGGCATCAAAGCCCAAGGCGTTCACCACATAAGCGCACTTATCAGCGCCACCGGCCACGCCCACCACGCGGCAACCCCGCGCTTTGGCCAAGGCGCCAAAAGCACTGCCCACGGCCCCCGAAGCCGCGCTCACCACCACGGTATCGCCCGCTTTGGGTGCAATGATATGGACCAAGCCGTAATACGCCGTTACACCCGGCATGCCCACTGCACCGACGTAAGCGCTTAAAGGGACACGGCTGTCATCGACCTTGCGCAGCATGCCCGCCATGGCCGCAGGCACCAAGCCGTATTCCTGCCAGCCGCCCATGCCCACTACTTTGTCGCCCACAACAAAGCCCGGGTTACGCGACTCGATCACTTCGCCCACCGTGCCGCCCATCATGGTTTGATTCAAGGCTTGCGGTTGCGCATAGCTTTTGGCGTCGTTCATACGCCCGCGCATATAGGGATCCAGGCTCAGGTAGTGGTGGCGCACCAGCACCTCGCCCTCGGCCACGTCGGGAGTTGGGCTGCTGACCAGACTGAAGTTATCCAATCCTGGCTGCCCTACTGGGCGGCTTATCAGATGGATTTGGCGGTTCGTCGGCATAGGGTTTACTCCGTGTTGCTCGCGCCGACTGCACGCTGCAAAAGCGTGGCCGTGCGGGATACTTCTTTTAAATACTTGAAGGTGCCAACGGCCATAGCGCAAGCCCGGCCTTTAGCATCGTAAATCGTGGACTGTGTGAAGGCGAGTGTGGCAGTACGGTGAAGCAACTGCCCACGGGCTGTCAAGGGGCCGCTGGCCGCTTGCATAAAGCTGGTTTTCATCTCGATCGTGACCACGCCCTGCCCAGGGGTGTCGCTGCGCGCCGCAGTAGCCATCGATACATCGAGCAAGGTCATGATTGCGCCGCCGTGCGTTACGCCCAATGAGTTTTGGTGCTCGGGCAGCGGCGCATAGCTAATTTCGGAATGGCCGTCGGAACACGCTTCTAAACAAAAACCCATGTGCGCGACGAAGGGGATTTGTAGCCCATCGCCGCCTAAGGTGCGCCAGGAAGCCGCTGCCTTATCGGCTACGAGCTGCGCGTCTTCAGCCACCCGTCACCACGCTCACGCCGCCGTCCACCGCCAGCCATTGGCCAGTGATGTGTTTACCGGCGTCAGACGCATACAGCAGGCACAGGCCTTTAAGGTCTTCGTCATCGCCCAGGCGCTTGAGCGGCGCGTGCGAAGCCAAGCGCTCTTCGCCCATGGCTTTGAGCGTTCCAGCGGTCATTTTGCTGGGGAAAAAGCCCGGGCAAATCGCGTTGACGGTGATGTTGTACTTGCCCCACTCAGCGCCCAGCGTGCGCGTGAAGTTGATCACCGCGCCCTTGGATGTGTTGTAGGCCAACGTATTCATGCCTTCGGGGTTGCCGCCCAAACCAGCGATGGAGGCGACATTGATGATGCGGCCTGAGCGGCGCGCAATCATGCTTTTCTTGGCGATGGCTTGGCTCAGCAAAAAATAGCCGCGGACATTAAGGTTCATCACCTTGTCCCAGGCGTCGATGGGATGGTCTTCAGCGGGAGAGCCCCAGGCCGCACCAGCGTTGTTGACCAAAATATCCACGTCGCCCATCCGTTGCAGGGTTTCATCGGCCAAGCGGGCGATTTCGCTGTCTTTCGCGCAATCGGCGGCGATCCAGCGGGCGTCAATGCCTGCGGCTTGCAACTCGGCGGCGGCTTGCTCCAAGTCCTCGGCTTTGCGCGAGCTGAGCATGATCTTGGCACCGGCTTCGCCCAGTGCGTGGGCCATTTGCAAACCCAGGCCGCGTGAACCGCCGGTCACCAGCGCGGTTTTGCCGGTCAGGTCAAACAATTGTTGAATCGTGCGTGTCATAGGAGTTTCCAAATTTGATTGAAGAAAAGTCTGGCGCCAATGGTGAGATTTTTACGCCTTGCGGGCCGACGGCATGTCGCACCAGCGATACCCACATCAGGCAGCGCTTGCGGGACAAATAGCCTTAAGTTGTCTTGTCTTCTTCGCGCAAACGCGAGCGCAGCACAATCAGAACTACACCGGCTGCCACGGCAAACAAGCCGCACACCAACAGCGCCACATGGCCCTGGGCCCCCGCGTCGCGGGCAAAGCCAGAAAGCACCGTGGACAGCAAGCCGCCGTAAAT
>CAMBNY010000022.1 GCA_945869165.1 Comamonas sp. lk
CCAGTGCATGTAAGGACTGCGACAAACGATCAAATGACTTTTCGGTATAGCTGCCCTGTTTGTCGCCACTGCGCTTGGCGGTAAGGTGCGGCTCGGAGCGAACTTCAAAAAACTCATCGAGATTGGATGACACGATGCACAAGTAACGCAGCCGCTCTAGAACGGGAACGTCCTCACGCGCCGCCCAACTCAGAACCCGCTCATTAAAAGCCACCAGGCTATGGTCGCGGTCGAGCAGCTCTGGGTGTGCAGCGTCGTGAAAAGCTTTGCTGATGAGTTCCAACGGGACGTTCTCCTGAGCATTGGCTCTTTTTAAAACGCAGAATCCAGTGCAAAAGCACACAAGACCCGAGTGCGCCTGTATTTTCAATCAACCCAGAGGGTCAGCAGTACGCTCCCTGAATATCCGCAAGCCCTGCTAACGAATCAGTTTGCTGCATTTTGATGACAAATTTATGACAAAACTGGCCCAGAGGCACCCGCCCTACGGGCCATGCCAAACGAATCGGCCAGGTCATACATCAATGCATCGCGGCTCAACAGTACAAGGCGGCAGGCCGCCTTTCTGTCCTACCCAGCTTACTTCACGACGACCGGGTGCACGCTAAAAACATTAGTACTGGCCGGATCCACCACTACGCGTACCCAATGCAGGCTGGGGCTGCCGAAGGTTTGCAAACGCGTGAAGTTGGGTAGCAGCTTGGTGGGGCTGTACATGGGCTTGTCTAATTTGAAGTAATGGGTGTCGCCGTGGACAAACAAAACCTGACCCGCGTATTGCTCGGTTTGCTCTACCAGTTTGGACATGAAATGACGGAAACCGCTGAAGGCCGGGTCCTTGCTCTCATCAACATCTTCGGTTTCGGGCCAATCAAAGCCAGGGTCGCCTTGGGTTACCACCACGATTCCGGCCGCATTCTGCGACTTGGCTGTGACAAAAGCAGCTTGCATCCATGCCACATTGGCACTGTCGCGCTCCAGGTGCTCGGCGTTGGAAGCATCGCACTGGGCGTTATCACGCGCGCTTTTGTTTTTGCATTCCTTCTCGCTCATGATCAGGTTGTTATTGCTACCGGGCTGGTTTACGCCGACAAACACCACGCCGCCATGCACAAAGCGGGTGTTCTCTACAAATTTTTCACCTAATTTTCCCTGATGGTCTAAGGCAAGCGTAGTTTGCCCAAGACTGTTTACGGTAGGAAACATGACTTTACGAAGATAGCTCAGCCGCTCTAGACCATCGTAGCCGCCATTATTGGTGCGATGGCAATCGGTCCATTCGTTATCACCAGGCACATAGACAACCGGCTTGACCATAGTGGCAAACATCTTCAGCGCATCGGTATAAACGTCATCGGTGCACTTGGAGCTGCCATCCTTGATGTCGCCGTCGTAGAGCGAGAAGGCAATATCCGATTGATTGATGCTTTTCAATACGGCCGGTAGCTTGGCGTCATCACCGGCTTTTTTGTAGGGCATATCGCCCCATAGGCCGAAAGAAAAAGACTTAGGCGAGGTTTGCGCATGCGCGCCCAGGGTCGCCAACAAAGTCATCGCAATTAAAACTACCGATTTACGCAACATTCTTCGCTCCAAGGATGTGAAGTGGGCAATTTAGGCCAAACCGATGACGGAACAGTGACAGGCCATCTGACGCCCTACAGCAATTCGTTGCATTGTGCATGGAAAGAACCCAAGGAAGTTAATCTTTTTGAAGACCTCGTAGCAGATATTTTTGAAATTTTCATTACCTTTTTTTGAATTCTAATGTTGTGTTTCCGCAGTGCAACATTACTCATATTTCATTAATTTTTCACAATGCTTTCAAGGCAGATCAACAAAATTCGCCAGGTCATCAGGGGTTTACCTGACGATGTATTTTTAACCTATTGAATGAAAGTTTGTCATGAACAAAAACGTAATCGCTTTAGCGATTTCTACCGCATTTGCACTGCCTGCTATGGCCGACGTTGCTGTCGGACCTTTGGCAATATATGGCACGGCAGCTACTGCTTTTGAAAGCGTAAGTATCAGCTCCGCAACAGCAATCGTCGATCAATCCAAGATAACTCAAAATCGTTTAATGGATCAAACGTCTAAATTGGGATTCAAGGCATCGCATGATCTCGGTAAAGGTCTGAAGGGTTTGGTACAAGTGGAATCACGTCTTTACCTGGGTAACACTGGAAACAACACCCAAAATTCAGCAGAGCTTGGTTCGCGAAACACTTTTGCTGGAATAAGCAGCACCGACTTCGGCACCGTCCGTATGGGTCGCTATGACAACGCTTACAAACTACATACGAAAACTGGTTCAAAGTTCGCCTACGACAACGTAAACGATGCTTCCGGAGAATTCGGTAAAGACGGGCAAATCATGGGTCGATTGACAGGCCGTGACGCCGACAGCATTAACTATGAGTCTCCAAAATTGTCCGGATTTACTTTTTGGGCCAGCTACAACCTGGGAAAAGACTCGGATAACGGCGTGAAGGCTGGAGCTACTTCTGGTGCGGCTTCAGCTGCTACGAGCACTCCTGCAGCCACCGTCATGCCGCAGTCCAGCGCGGCTTTAGCCTATGCGAATGGACCGTTTACAGTTAGCGCAGGGTACACCACGATAAGCAATGCAGCTTGGGAACTCGGTGCATCAAGCTCTAGGAGTGCCAAATGGAATGCTGCCAGCGGAGCCGGATTTGGACTAAGCGGAACTACTCTGGCAGCCCAATACACCATGGGAGAATTTGCCATTGGAGCTGTTGGTGAGGTTATTCGTTCGAATTTAACTGGCGCGAGTGCTGCAACGAATTTTGATCAAAGCCAGACTGCCTACGCATTTATCGGCGCTTATAAGACCGGCCCGCACGAGGCGCATATCCGCTACGCTCAGGCAGCTGAAGTCTCTGGCGTTAAAGGCACTAGTTCTACATTCACCGGAACAGAAGGCAAACAACTTAGCTTGATGTACGCTTATGCTTTCAACGATATGGTGAAGCTTGTCACCTCCTTAACAACTTTAGCCAACGGAACAAATGCCAGCTTTACACCTGGTTCAGGCTTCAGTATGACCAAAGGTGCATCTTTAGATCAATTCGCTATTGGTTTGTCGGCTAGCTTCTAAAGCCTTAAGAATATCTGGCATGAAAGAGCGATCGACCCGAAAGGGTCGGTCGCTTTTTTCATTGCCATTGACGATTAAACCTTGTGAAAAACCGAGCAGCTACCTTGCTTGAGCTCAGCTATTCCTTCAATGCGCAAATTCAGTTCAGCCACAGTTGTAAAAATTGCGCCGTCCCAGCCTCCGGGTCAAGCTGGTAGGCGTCAAAGCCCAACTTGGCGTAAGTGCGCAAGGCCTTTTGGTTGCCCGAGAGCACTTCCAAAGTCAGCTTACAAGCACCGCGCTCACGGGCCATTTGTATCACGGCCTCCAACATAGCCCCCGCCACACCGCGCCCTCGCCAATCCGGTAGCACGATCACATCATGGACGTTGACCAGCGGCTTAGCGGCAAATGTGGAAAAACCTTCTATGCAATTAACCAGGCCGACTGGTGTCTGGCCCCCGTCCTGCGCAAACGCCAGCACACTAAAGGCCTGCGCACGCGCGGCTAGTCCGGCCACCACATGGGTTTTGGCATAGTCGCTCAAGCCCGCGCCGCCGCCCATGGGGTCATGTGCATAGGCGTCGAGCAAAGACACCAGGGCGCCGGCGTGCGCCGGGTTGGCGTAGTCCACGCGGCAGATGCGAATCGGGTAGTCGGGCGTAGTCATTGCAATGTCTGTGCAATTTGCTGCGCACTGGCTTTGGCGACCGCCTCATCGCGCGCCTCTACCATCACGCGAACTACCGGCTCAGTGCCACTGGCACGTATCAGCACACGCCCTTGATCGGCCAATCGTGCTTCCACTTTTGTAATCGCTTGCCGCATAGCTAAGTTAGACTTCCAGTCCGCGCCAGTCGCCACGCGCACATTGATCAATGTTTGCGGGAACAGCTCCACCCCATCCAACAACTCCGCCATAGTCTTCCCAGCGCGGACGCAAGCTTGCAAGACTTGCAAAGCAGATACCAGTCCATCGCCTGTGGTGTGCTTATCTAAAGCCAGCAAATGCCCCGAGCCCTCGCCCCCTAAGATCCAACCGCGCGCCTGCAATTCTTCCAGCACATAACGGTCACCCACGCGTGCACGCACCAGTTCTAAGCCACGGGCTTTTAAGGCCAGCTCCACAGCCATATTCGTCATCAAGGTACCGACCACGCCACTCAGCGCGTCACCGCGCGCTAGGCGCTCGTCGGCCATCAAGTACAGCAGCTCATCGCCGTTGTACAAACGCCCTTGTGCATCGACAATTTGCAGGCGATCGGCATCCCCGTCGAGTGCGACGCCAAAATGCGCACCATGCTGCTTTACCGCAGCCACCAAGGCCTGGGGATGGGTGGCACCGACGTCTTTATTGATATTCAAGCCATCCGGTGCGCAGCCGATGGCAATGACTTCGGCACCCAACTCATGAAACACTTTAGGGGCAATCTGATAAGCCGCGCCATGCGCCGCATCGACCACAATTTTGAGGCCCCTGAGCGTGAGGTCGGATGCAAACGTGCTCTTGCAAAACTCAATATAGCGGCCCGCAGCATCGTCCAGCCGTTTGGCTTTACCTAAATGGGCTGAAATCTCCCACACCGGGGGCAGCGCCAACGCGTCTTCCACCGATTGCTCCCAAGCATCAGGGAGCTTGCTACCTTGGGCGCTGAAAAACTTGATGCCATTGTCTGCAAAGGGGTTGTGGCTGGCACTGATCACCACGCCCAAGGAAGCGCGTTGTGCCCGCGTCAAGTACGCCACACCCGGCGTGGGCAAAGGCCCCAGAAGCACCACGTCCACACCCGCCGAGTTAAACCCGCTTTCCAGCGCACTTTCCAGCATATAGCCCGAGATGCGGGTGTCTTTTCCAATCAACACCGTAGGGCGTGCCTCGCTTCGCTTGAGCACGCGCCCAACCGCATGCGCCAGGCCTAGCATGAAGTCAGGGGTGATCGGCGCTTGGCCCACTGTGCCACGAATGCCGTCGGTTCCAAAATATTGACGCGTCATGAATTGTTGCTTCTTAATGGAAATTAGTAAAACCCGTGGCGCCTATGCTTTTGCACCCGCCTGCGTCGCGCCAAGTACTTTCAAAGCATGTACGGTCGACAGCACATCGTGCACTCGGACGATGCGCGCGCCATGGTGCACCGCCAGCAGCGCGGCAGCAGCACTGGCCACCACCCGATCAGGCGCCGCAGCCCCCGTTACCGCGCCCAGCGAGGACTTGCGTGACCAGCCCGCCAAAACCGTAAACCCCAATTGGAGTAGCTCCGACTGCCGCGCCAGCAAGCTGAAATTTTGCCGAACCATCTTTCCGAAACCAATACCCGGGTCAATGCAAATGCGCTCGGCTTGCACCCCGCGCGCGACAAGCTGTTGCGTTTGTTGCCGTAAAAATTCAAGCACTGGGGGCAGCACATCACCCTCCATAGGAGAAATCTGCATGGTCTGCGGATTGCCATGCATATGCATCAGGCAAACACCGCAACGACTATGCCCTGCCACCACGTCGACGCCACTGCGCGCAGAGCCAGGGGCGGTCCAGCGTAGCGCCCAGACGTCATTGATGATATCAACGCCTAGGTCCAATACAGCTTGCATCACCGCAGGTTTGTAGGTGTCCACAGATACCGGCACACCCAAGCTCAGGGCATGGCGCACGACCGGCAGGATGCGGGCAAGCTCATCCGACTCCGATAAGGCATGCGCGCCCGGCCGGGTCGATTCACCACCGATGTCCAAAATATCAGCCCCCTCGATCAACAATTGATCGCAGTGGTGCTGCGCAGTGATGGTGCTAGCGTACAACCCGCCGTCAGAGAACGAGTCGGGCGTGACGTTCACAATCCCCATGATGCGGGGCTGCGACAAGTCAACATCAAAGCGACTGGTTGACCAAATGGACATGCGGGGCTGACCCAAGGGTTCGATGAAACTGCATCAAATGTGCAAACGGGGCCTGAAGCCCCGTTTGACGCAAAACGCAAGCGACGCTATCAAGCCACCGTAGGAGCAGGGTCTGGCGCTGCCACAGGCGCGGCAGTTCCACCACCGTCGCTGGGTCCGGGCGTGGTGCTGGGCGGCGTCCAATCCTTGGGCGGACGCGGATCCTTGCCAGCAATGATGTCATCTAGTTGGTCGCTGTCGATCGTTTCCCACTCTAGCAAGGCCTTGGCCATGGCGTGCATCTTGTCTTTATTGTCTTCAATGAGCTTGCGGGCCAGTTGATACTGCTGGTCGATGATGCGGCGCACCTCGGCATCCACCTTTTGCATGGTCTGCTCGCTCATATTGGTGGTCTTGGTCACCGAGCGTCCCAGGAAAACTTCACCTTCGTTTTCTGCGTACACCATGGGGCCGAGTGCATCGGTCATGCCGTAGCGCATCACCATATCGCGCGCAATGGAGGTCGCACGCTCAAAATCATTGCTGGCGCCCGTGGTCATCTGGTTCATGAACACTTCTTCCGCGATACGCCCACCAAACAGCATGCTAATTTGGTTGAGCATGTATTCGCTGTCATACGAGTAGCGGTCCTGCGCCGGCAAACTCATCGTCACACCTAAGGCGCGTCCACGCGGGATGATGGTGACTTTGTGCACCGGATCGCACTTGGGCAAGAGCTTGCCAATCAGTGCGTGGCCGGACTCATGGTAAGCCGTGTTCTTACGCTCGCCTTCGGGCATGACCATGCTCTTGCGCTCCGGGCCCATCAGGATTTTGTCCTTGGCCTTTTCGAAGTCTTCCATATCCACCACGCGGGCATTGCGGCGCGCGGCCATTAGGGCGGCTTCGTTACACAAATTCGCTAAATCTGCACCCGACATACCGGGCGTGCCACGGGCGATGATGCCTGCGTTCACATCTTGCCCGAGTGGGACTTTGCGCATGTGCACGTTGAGAATTTGTTCGCGGCCACGGATATCAGGCAGCGTCACATACACCTGACGGTCAAAGCGACCGGGACGCAGCAAAGCGGCATCCAATATATCGGGGCGGTTGGTTGCAGCCACTACGATCACACCGACATTCGTCTCAAAACCGTCCATCTCCACCAGCATTTGGTTGAGCGTCTGCTCACGCTCATCGTTACCACCGCCTAACCCGGCGCCACGCTGGCGGCCTACTGCATCAATCTCGTCGATAAAAATAATGCAAGGTGCGTTTTTCTTGGCGTTGTCGAACATGTCGCGGACGCGGGATGCACCCACACCGACAAACATTTCCACAAAGTCTGAGCCGGAGATACTGAAAAACGGGACCTTAGCTTCACCAGCAATCGACTTAGCCAGCAAGGTTTTACCGGTCCCCGGAGGGCCTACCAAAAGCAAACCACGCGGAATACGGCCACCGAGTTTCTGGAATTTGCTGGGGTCTTTGAGGAAGTCCACTACCTCTTTGACCTCTTCTTTGGCCTCGTCGCAACCGGCCACATCGGCAAAGGTCACGGTGTTGGTGTTCTCGTCGAGTAGACGCGCTTTGCTTTTGCCAAAACTAAATGCGCCGCCTTTGCCGCCGCCCTGCATTTGGCGCATGAAGTAAATCCAGACGCCGATCAGTAGCAGCATCGGGCCCCAACTGACCAGCAATGTCATGAGCAAAGAGCCCTCTTCGCGCGGCTTGACGTCAAACTTGACGCCGTTGGCAATTAAATCGCCCACCAAGCCACGGTCCAGGTAGGTGGCAGTTGTTCGGATACGGCGCTCGTCTGCGGTGACCGCCACGATCTCTGTCGTGCCGCCCTGGCCCTCTTGGATCACGGCACTCTTGATGTTCTTGTTACGCACCTCTTCCAGGAAATCGGAATAGCCGAGGGTCACGGCGCCGCTGCCGCTATGCGAGTCAAATTGCTTGAAGACGGTAAAAAGTACCAGGCCTATAACAAGCCAGACTGCAATTTTGGAAAACCACTGATTGTTCAAGCGAAACTCCAGTTAAAGCGTGAGCCGGGAAATACCCATGTCACATAAGCACCATTTTAGGCTTTTCAAGCGGGGGGATAGCGGTATTTGCGTGTAGTGGCCGTAAATCGCCCAAGGCCTTGGACCTCGAGCCGCGACCGAGCCGAATCTAACGCAGCCCGATCCC
The DNA here is from genome assembly GCA_945869165.1 of Comamonas sp. lk. GTDB lineage: Bacteria > Pseudomonadota > Gammaproteobacteria > Burkholderiales > Burkholderiaceae_C > Allorhodoferax. The sequence continues at coordinate 8,177 of CAMBNY010000022.1, forward strand.
CACCAAAAAAGTCTCAGATGAGCGATCCCTAGAGGCCTTGGGCTTATAGGGTTTGACGGTCTGAAAGGCCTCGCGAAAACGCGCTACCACCGCGTTGTAGCTGCCGCCATGGAACACTTTGGCCACCAGCGCGCCCTGCTTTTTCATGTGGTTTTGGGCAAATTCAATGGCCAGTTCCACCAGGTATTCGACCCGGGCCGCATCGGCTGAGGAGATACCTGACAGGTTGGGGGCCATGTCCGAGACAACCAGATCAGCTTGGGCGCCGTCTAAGGCTAGTTCCAGCTTTTGCAGCGTATCGGCTTCGCGAAAATCGCCTTGGATAAAGGTGACGCCTTCAATAGCCTCCATCGGCAATAGGTCCAGGCTGATAATTTTCCCGTCCAAAGCCCCAGCAGCGGCGCCCTGCGGGGCCAGGCGGCGGCGTAAATACTGGCTCCAGGCGCCGGGCGTGCAGCCCAGGTCCACCAGTACCTGACCGGGCTTGACCAGGCCGAAGACTTCGTCGATTTCTTTGAGTTTGTAGGCCGCCCGCGCCCGGTAGCCTTCGCGGGCCGCCAGCTTCACATAGGGGTCGTTGATATGGTCGTGCAGCCAGGCCTTGTTGACCTTGCCGCCGCGCGCCGCTTTGGCCGGAACGGGCGCAGAAGGCGAAGAGACGGACGGCTTTTTCATTGCGCCGATAATAGACCCATGCCCCTTATCCAACTCAGCCCTACAGAGCGCAAAGCGCAGCGGGCCCTGGCCCACCACCTTGACCCAGTGGTCATGGTCGGCGGCGATGGCCTCACCGCCAACGTAAAAAAAGAAACCGATGCTGCGCTCAATGCGCACGGCTTGATCAAAGTGCGGGTGTTTTCGGACGACCGCAGCGCCCGCGAAGCCATGTTTCAGACGCTGGCTGAGGAGCTGAGCGCCGCTCCGATTCAGCACATCGGCAAACTGCTGGTGCTATGGCGACCGATGCCCGAAAAAGAAAAACTAGTCGATGAGGATCGCAAAGCGGGGCCGCGCGACTTCAAGGTCTTGAAGTACAGCAAACGCGCGGGGCAGCGACCTGAAGTTAAGACGCTGCGCGTGCTGGGCAACCAAAGGCTGACGCCTGGCGGCAATGTCAAGCGGGCCAAGCCGAAACCCAAAATTAGTCTGAAAAAACGCAGCCAGGGCGCTTAAGCGGAGGGTTTCATTCGATGTCACTGCAAAAAAGCGGCCTTCGCGGCGCTTGGGCAGTCTCCGAAGAATGCGCTTGAACCGGCCGCGTCACCTTGCTGATACTCGCGCAGCGCCTGTTGACTTGGGTCGCGGAGGGAAGTTGCAGCTTTCAACACAGCTTAGACATAGCGAACTGCTACGATTTCATAGGCTTTTTGCCCACCTGGCGCCATGACGATAGCGGTATCGCCCTCTTCCTTGCCGATGAGTGCGCGGGCAATGGGTGAACTGATATTGACCAAACCCAGTTTCAGGTCCGCTTCGTCTTCACCCACGATTTGGTAGGTAACCCGCTCGCCCGACTCCTCCGCCTCCAGGTCCACCGTGGTACCAAACACCACGCGGCCACCGGCGTCCAGCGCAGCGGGGTCGATCACCTGGGCCACAGACAATTTACCCTCGACCTCTTGAATCCGACCTTCGATAAAACCTTGGCGGTCTTTGGCTGCATCGTATTCCGCGTTTTCACTCAAATCGCCTTGGGCACGGGCCTCCGAAATAGCGCTGATAACCGCGGGTCGGTCGACGGTTTTAAGGCGGTGCAGCTCGGCTTTCAGGATCTCGGCGCCGCGTTTAGTAATTGGAATAGTGGCCATCAGAAAACTCGTACAACGGAGGTATATAAGTGACGATGGACAGCAGCACTCCAAAGTGCGCTGCTGTCCATCGGGTTAGGCGGCGATTATGCCAAGAGTTGTGCGTGCATCTCCTGGACCGAAATCACCCCCAGCTGATCGAGGTATTTCATGCCCTCGACCGCGGCTTCCGCTGCGGCGATGGTGGTGAAGGTGGTGACCCGGCCCAGCAGGGCGGAGGTGCGGATGTAGCGCGAGTCGGCAATCGCATTGCGCCGCTCCTCGACCGAATTGATGACCAGCGCCACCTCCTCGTTTTTGATCATGTCCACGATATTGGGCCGACCCTCGGCCACTTTATTGACCGCGCGGCACTCCAGTCCCGCCGCTTTGATCGCCGCCGCCGTACCTTTGGTCGCCAGCAGCTCAAATCCCATCGCCGCCAGACTGCGGGCTACCTCGACAGCGCGCGGTTTGTCACTTTGCTTGACCGAGATGAAGGCCCGCCCGCCACGCGGCAAGCGGGTGCCCGCACCTAGCTGCGACTTCACAAAGGCCTCGCCAAAGGTTTTACCCACGCCCATCACTTCGCCGGTCGACTTCATTTCCGGACCCAAAATCGTGTCCACGCCAGGGAACTTAACGAAGGGGAACACCGCCTCTTTCACGCTGAAATACGGCGGCGAGACTTCTTTGGTCATGCCTTGCGACGCCAAACTCTGGCCCACCATGCAGCGGGCGGCAACCTTAGCCAATTGAATCCCCGTGGCCTTGCTCACAAAGGGCACGGTGCGCGAGGCGCGCGGGTTCACCTCCAGCACATAAATCACATCCAGCCCATCCACCGACTGGATCGCAAACTGCACGTTCATCAGGCCAACCACCTGCAAAGCCGCTGCCATGGCTGCGGTCTGGCGTTTGATCTCCGCGACCGTGGCCGCACTTAAGCTGTAGGGCGGCAAGGAGCAAGCCGAGTCGCCGCTGTGCACGCCCGCCTGCTCGATATGTTCCATCACACCGCCGATGAGCGTGGCGCCGGTAGCGTCGCGGATGCAATCTACGTCGCACTCAATCGCGTCGTTCAAAAAGCGGTCCAGCAGCACCGGCGAGTCGTGGCTGACCTTGACAGCCTCGCGCATATAGCGCTCCAGGTCGCGTTGCTCATGGACGATTTCCATGGCGCGTCCGCCCAGCACATAGCTGGGGCGCACCACCAAGGGGTAGCCAAGCGCGGTGGCTTTTTCCAGCGCCTCGGTCTCGGTGCGCGCGGTGGCATTGGGCGGCTGACGCAGGTCCAGCGCGTGCAATAATTTTTGAAAGCGCTCCCGGTCTTCAGCCGCGTCGATCATGTCCGGACTAGTGCCAATAATGGGAACGCCGTGCGCTTCCAGGCCCAGGGCTAGCTTCAATGGTGTTTGCCCACCGTACTGCACGATCACACCGAGCGGCTTTTCTTTATCGACAATTTCCAGCACGTCTTCCAGCGTCAGCGGCTCAAAGTAGAGCCGGTCGCTGGTGTCGTAGTCGGTGGAAACCGTCTCGGGGTTGCAGTTGACCATGATGGTCTCATAGCCATCCTCGCGCAGCGCCAGCGCTGCGTGCACGCAGCAGTAATCAAACTCAATGCCCTGGCCGATACGGTTGGGGCCGCCACCCAGCACCATAATTTTTTTTCGTTCTGTGGGCTGTGATTCGCACTCTGCATTGGCCGCTTCGTAGGTGGAATACATATAGGCCGTATTGGTGCTGAACTCGGCGGCACAGGTATCCACCCGTTTATAGACCGGGCGCACGCCTAGCTCTATGCGGCGTTTGCGTACTGCCGCATCGCTGGTGCGCAGTTGCCGCGCCAAGCGTCGGTCGGAAAAACCTTTTTGTTTGAGCGCGCGCAGGGTCTGCGCATCCAAGCTGTCGAGTACCGTGCCTTGCGCCGGCTGGGGCAGACGCTCTAGCTCCAATTCGATCTGCACGATTTGCTCAATTTGCACCAAAAACCAAGGGTCTATGCGGGTCAGTTCAAACACTTCTTCTACCGTCATACCTTGGGCAAAAGCGTCACCCACGTACCAAATGCGCTCGGGGCCGGGGGCACCTAATTCGCGCTCTAGCACCTCGCGGTCTTGGGTTTTTTCGTTCATGCCGTCCACGCCCACCTCCAGGCCACGCAAGGCTTTTTGGAAGGACTCCTGGAAGGTACGGCCCATGGCCATGACCTCGCCCACCGATTTCATCTGCGTCGTCAGGCGGCTGTCGGCGGTGGGGAATTTCTCAAAAGCAAACCGCGGAATCTTGGTAACCACATAGTCAATGCTGGGCTCAAAACTGGCAGGGGTGACACCGCCGGTAATGTCGTTACGCAATTCGTCCAGGGTATAGCCCACGGCCAATTTGGCTGCTACTTTGGCTATCGGAAAACCGGTTGCTTTGGAGGCCAAGGCAGAAGAACGCGAGACGCGCGGATTCATCTCGATCACCACCATGCGCCCGTCGTCCGGGTTGATGGCGAACTGCACGTTCGAGCCACCGGTATCGACCCCGATTTCACGCAAAACCGCCAAGCTGGCATTGCGCAGGATTTGGTATTCCTTGTCCGTCAATGTTTGCGCTGGCGCCACGGTGATCGAGTCGCCGGTGTGCACGCCCATAGGATCCAGGTTTTCAATGGAGCACACGATGATGCAGTTGTCGGCCTTGTCGCGAACGACTTCCATCTCATACTCTTTCCAGCCCAGCAAAGACTCTTCAATCAGCAATTCCTTGGTAGGCGAGGCTTCCAGGCCGCGCTTGCAAATCGTCTCGAACTCTTCGGCGTTGTAGGCGATACCACCGCCAGTCCCGCCCAAGGTAAAACTGGGGCGGATCACCGTGGGGAAACCAAGCGTTTTTTGCACGGCCCAAGCCTCGTCCATGCTGTGCGCGATGCCCGAGCGCGCCGAGCCCAGCCCGATTTTGGTCATCGCGTCTTTGAATTTCAGCCGGTCTTCGGCTTTGTCGATGGCCTCAGGCGTCGCCCCTATCAGTTCTACCGCGTATTTTTCCAGCACGCCCTGGCGCCATAAATCTAAGGCGCAATTAAGCGCGGTTTGTCCGCCCATGGTGGGCAATATCGCATCAGGGCGCTCTTTGGCGATAATTTTTTCTACGGTTTCCCAAGTGATGGGTTCGATGTACGTGACATCGGCAGTGTCCGGGTCGGTCATGATGGTGGCCGGATTGCTGTTGATCAGGATGACTTTGTAGCCTTCCTCGCGCAAAGCCTTGCAGGCTTGCACGCCGGAGTAATCAAACTCACAGGCCTGGCCGATGATGATGGGGCCCGCTCCAATGATCAGGATGCTTTTAATGTCGCTACGTTTTGGCATACTTCTTTAACTCTCTCAAATTCTTCTTTAATGCAGTGGCGTCAAACCGTGCCCGCAACTCTTAATTCTTTATCAGGCCAAACTGGCCCCGGCCAGCTTCACGCCGAACCACACAAACAAAGCGCCCACGGCGCTGGATAAACCGGCAGAAAGGCCTTGGCGTCGGCGGAAAGCATCAGCAAGCCGCGCACCAGCAAAAATCAGGCAGCTCAGGTACACCGCACTGCATGTCATCACGATGGCGCTCAAAATCAAAAAAGGCACCCAGGGCTCGGGATAGGTCGGGTCGATGAATTGCACGAAAAAGGACAACAAAAACAAAATCGCCTTGGGATTGAGCACGCTGATGAGCAATGCCCTGCGAAAGGGGCTGGCCAGATGCACAGGTATTTCGGGTTCGCCAATAGCGGCATGCGCTTGACCCCGTAGGGAGGCCAGCGCGCCCCATACCAGTTGTACGCCGACCCAGGCCAGGTAGGCGGCGCCTGCATATTTCACGACCATAAACAATTCGGGGTAGCTGCGCATCAGGCCCGCCGCGCCTAGCCCTACCAGCGCCAACAATACGATATCGCCTAAAAACACGCCGAACGCACCCCGGTAAGCCGGCCTAACACCGCGTACCGTGGCAACCGAAAGGATGAAAAGTGAATTCGGGCCGGGCAGCAAAATAATGCCGATCGCGCCGATCACATAGGTCCACAAGTCAGTGACGCCGTAAAAGCTCACGCGCGCGCCTCCATCCCCCGGATGAAACGGTCAAACAAATAGGCAATGTCATGCGGCCCCGGTGAAGCCTCGGGGTGCCCCTGGAAACAAAACGCGGGTTTGTCGGTGCGTTCCAGGCCCTGAATCGTGTTGTCAAACAGGCTGATATGGGTGGCGCGCAAATTGGCGGGTAAGGAGTCCGGGTCCACGGCAAAGCCATGGTTTTGGCTGGTGATGCTGACCCGGCCCGTGGACAGCTCTTTGACCGGGTGGTTGGCGCCGTGGTGGCCGAACTTCATTTTGAAAGTTTTAGCGCCCGAAGCCAGCGCCATGATTTGGTGGCCCAGGCAAATGCCAAAAGTGGGCAGGCCCGATTCGATCAACTCGGCAGCGGCCGCAATCGCATAGTCGCAGGGCTGCGGATCGCCAGGGCCGTTGCTCAGAAACACACCATCCGGTTGCAAGGCCTGCACCGCTTGGGCGGAGGTTTGCGCGGGCACGACCGTCAATTGGCAGCCCCGTGCTGCCAGCATACGCAAGATGTTGCTCTTGACGCCGAAGTCGTAGGCAACGACATGGAAGCGGGGTGTCTCGGCTTGGGCATAACCCGTGCCCAAAGCCCATTCGGCCTCAGACCAAGTAGAGGTCTCGGAAGCCGTAACCACCTTGGCCAGATCCAAACCGGCCATGGAGGGTGCGCTGCGGGCCAATTCGACCGCTTGCGCGATCCGGTTCGAGTCAGGCAGTTGACCAACTTCCAGCGCAAGAATGCAGCCGTTTTGTGCACCGTGTTCGCGCAAGTGGCGCGTCAATGCGCGGGTGTCGATATTGGCAATCGCCACGGTACCGTGGTCGCGCAAGTAGGTGCTCAGGTCGCGCGTGCTGCGGAAATTGGAAGCCACCAGGGGCAGGTCTTTGATCACCAAACCGGCAGCATGGACGCGGCTGGACTCAACATCTTCCGGGTTCGTGCCGTAATTGCCAATATGCGGATAGGTCAGCGTCACGATCTGCTGGCAGTAGCTGGGGTCGGTCAGGATTTCTTGGTAACCGGTCATGGAGGTGTTAAAGACAACCTCACCGAGGGTAGAACCGGCTGCGCCTATGGATTGGCCGGTAAATACGGCGCCATCGGCGAGCGCCAGAATGGCAGAAGGGGAATTTCCCTTGAGAGACAAAAGCACGGGCTTCTCCGAGTCGTTTACGGGTGCGCCCAAGCGCCCAGAGGAGGCCTCTGGCAGCTGTAATTGATAGGGGATGGTGCTTTGGAAGCGCTTGGGAAACGCCGGGTTCCGGAAAGCCGCTCATTCTAACCGAGGGCTTTTAGGTCCTGTGGTTGGCGGGGTATGGGGCTTCAGCGCGCCCCAAAGCCCGCAGCGCTGGCATGCAGGCAGATGGCGGCGGCGGCAGCCACATTAAGCGATTCCTCCCCACCGGGCTGGCCGATGCGCACTTGCAGGGCGGCGCGCGCTAACAAAGCGGGAGAAACGCCCTGCCCTTCGTGCCCGAAGACCCAGGCGCAGGGAAATGGCAAGCGCGCGTCTTGTATCAGCGCGCCCGTGTGGGAACTGGTGACCAGCAAGGGAATTTGCAAGCTCTTCAGCGCATCCGCGTCCACGGCCTCGAACAAGGTCAAGCCGAAATGCGCGCCCATGCCCGCGCGCAATACTTTGGGCGACCAGAGCGCTGCCGTCTCGCGCAAGGCGATCACCTGTTTGAAGCCAAAGGCGGCCGCGCTGCGCAAAATGGAGCCCACATTACCGGCATCCTGCACCCGGTCTAGCACCACGCTGGCGGCCGCCACGTCCAGCGCACCCTGCACAGGCAAATCCAGCACAAAGCCGATGGCGGAAGGTGATTCGAGCGCGCTGATACTTTTGAACAATGCGGCGGGCAGCACCAGGGTGTTTGGCGCTTGCCCCGCCCAAGGCGACTGGCCATCGGCCCACAGACTTTGAGCCACTACCGCCATGGCGGGCCTTGCTCCGCGCAACAAAGCGGCGGTACATAAATGTTCGCCTTCCACCCAAACCTGCCCTGATTTGCGGTAGCCGGTGTTGTCCCCCGCGAGTTTGCGCAAAGCGCGCAACTGCGGGTTATCGCGTGAGCTGATGAATTGCGGCGCAGTCACGCCAACAAGGCGGCCACCGGACCGAAAGTTTTGCGGTGCTGTGGGCAAGGCCCGTGGACACGCAGCGCCGCCAGGTGCACGGCGGTGGGATAACCCTTGTGTGAGTCAAACCCATACTGCGGAAATTCCAGGTGGTATTGGGCGCACCAGCGGTCGCGGCTGACCTTGGCTAATATAGACGCTGCAGAAATCGCCGCCACTTTGCTATCGCCTTTCACAATGGCCTCAGCGCGGATGTCTAACACCGGGAGACGATTGCCATCGACCAGTACCAGCTTGGGCGGCAAACGCAATCCTAGGACCGCGCGACGCATGGCCAGCATGGTGGCCTGCAAAATATTGAGTTCGTCAATTTCTTCGACGCAGGCCTGCGCTACTGAAAAGCAAAGGGCCTTGGCGCGTATTTCATCAAACAAAAAATCTCGCCGCTTGGCCGTGAGCGTTTTGGAGTCTGCCAGATAGCGAATCGGGTGCTTCTCGTCGAGGATGACGGCTGCCGCCATCACCGGCCCAGCCAAGGGCCCACGCCCCGCCTCGTCAACGCCGGCCACTAGGCCGCCAGCCTCCCATCGGAGGGCAGTTTGAACAGGGCCGGATGGCTTAGGCATGGAGCATATTGTCTATGGCCTGGACCGCCAGCGTGCCGGTGTCGCGCCGCAGGCTCTGGTGCAAGGTATCAAAGCGCAATTCAAGGTGGCGCAAAACCGCAGGGTCCGCGCGCTTGCAATCTAGCCAATGCAAAGAGGCAGCAGCCAGCGCTTGGGGCGTGGCTTGGTCTTGCAAAAACTCAGGAACTATAAATTCACCACTCAAAATATTGGGCAAGCCCACCCAAGGTTGTAAACGCTTACGCCGCATCCACTGCCAGCTCAAGGCGCCCATGCGGTAGGTGATCACCATGGGGCGCTTGAACAAAGCCGCCTCCAAGGTAGCGGTACCACTAGCGATCAAGGTGGCATCACAGGCCGCTAACACCGTGTGCGATTGGCCAGACACGATTTGCACCCGATCAGCCATGGCGCTGCCCTTTGCTGCATGGGTGATCAGGGTCTCTAGGCCCGGCACTGCGGGCAGCACGAATTTGACATGGGGCCTAGCCTGCGCGATAAGCATAGCTGCCTGAAAAAACAAGGGGGCGAGGTGCCGGATTTCGGAGCGGCGGCTGCCGGGCAATAGGGCCAGCACATCGTCCTCTGGCCCCAGACCTAGCTGTTGCCGAGCGGCTGCACGATCGATTTGCAAAGGAATGCGTTCGGCAAGCGGGTGACCCACATAAGTGGCGGCGATGCCGTGCTGTGCAAGTAATGCCGGCTCAAAGGGAAACAGGCACAGTACATGGTCCACACTGCGCCGCATGGTGCGTAAACGCTCGGGGCGCCAGGCCCAGACCGAGGGGCAGACAAAGTGCATGGTTTTGACGCCACGCACGCGCAGATTCGCTTCGAGGTCAAGATTGAAATCAGGCGCATCGACGCCGATAAAAAGCGATGGCGGGTTCACGGCTAATCGTGCAAACAACTGTTTGCGAATACCGACAATTTCGCGGTAGCGCAGCAGCACATCCCAGCCAAACCCATGTACCGCCAGTTTGTGGTGCGGCCACCAGGCCTCAAAGCCCTGCGCGGCCATCCCTGGGCCGCCTATGCCAAAGGCTGGCACACCCGGCCAGCGCCCATGTACCGCCTGCAACAACAAGGCCGCCAGCATGTCGCCGGAGGCTTCACCCGCCACCAGGGCCAATGCATTGAGCGCTGCAGGCGGGTGGCTCACGGTCAGCGAACAATACCGCGCTGGGTACTGGTCTGTTGGAGGAAATCGTTCATCATGCGCACGTCGGGCTCGCACTGCGGCTGTGCTTGGTAGATATTTTCAATCTGGGTTTGCGCAGCCTCGAGACTCAGATCCTGACGGTACAAGGCTTTGTGCATGGCTTTGACGCCGGCGATACGCTCTGGCGAGAAGCCGCGCCTGCGCAATCCTTCGTAATTCATAGACCGCGCAGCCGCGGGCTGGCCTTGGCACATCACAAAAGGCGGCAGATCGGCAAACAGCAAAGAACACATGGCCGTCATGCTGTGGGCACCTAGACGGACAAACTGGTGTACTACCGTGAAGCCGCCCAATATCACCCAATCGCCCACTTGCACATGACCAGCCAATTGCGAGTTGTTGGCAAAAATGGTGTTGCTTCCGACCTGGCAGTCGTGTGCCAGATGCACATAGGCCATGATCCAGTTGTCATCACCCACTCGCGTCACGCCCACGTCGCCGGGTGAGCCGATATTGAAAGTGCAAAACTCGCGGATGGTGTTGCGGTCGCCAATAATCAACTCACACGGCTCGCCGCCGTACTTTTTATCTTGGGGGATGGCACCCAGCGAGTTGAACTGAAAGATCCGGTTATCACGGCCGATGGTGGTGTGGCCTTCAATGACGCAATGGGGGCCAACCGAGGTACCCGAACCAATGCGCACATGCGGACCGATCACCGTGTACGGGCCAACCGTCACGCTCGCATCAAGCTCAGCGCCCGCATCAACTAAGGCGGTGGGATGAATGCCGCCCATATCAGTCCTTGGGTGCAATACTGCGCATTGCACACGTCAGTTCAGCTTCCACTGCAGTCTCGCCGGCCACACTGGCGCGGGTCTTGAATTTAAAAATGCCCGCTTTCATACGCAGTAATTCGACTTCCAAAAGTAGTTGGTCGCCCGGCTCCACCGGGCGTTTAAAGCGTGCACCATCAATCCCAGCAAAGTAATACACCGATTGGTCATCGGGCGAAGCATCCAAGGCGTCGAATGCCAGTAAGGCTGCCGCCTGGGCCAGCGCTTCGAGCATCAACACGCCGGGCATCACCGGGCGGTGCGGAAAGTGCCCCTCGAAGAAAGGCTCATTGATGGTCACGTTTTTCAGGGCTTTGATGGTCTTGCCTTTTTCGATCTCCAACACGCGGTCCACCATCAAAAACGGGTAGCGGTGCGGCAATTGTTTGAGAATCTGGTGGATATCCATCATTTTTTGAGCTCACTTTCGAGTTGTTTGATGCGCTCGCGTAGGCGGTGCAGTTGTTTGAGCGAGGCGGCATTGCGCTCCCAGTTGGCATTTTCATCAAGCGGGAAAATGCCGGTGTAGTGGCCTGGCTTGCTAATCGACTTACTGACCAGCGTGCCGGCCGAGATGTGTACATGGGCGGCGATTTCCAAATGCCCCAACACAATCGCGCCGCCGCCAATCGTGCACTGTGGGCCGATAACCGCACTACCGGCAATACCGGCACAGCCCGCTATCGCCGTGTTGCGCCCAATGCGCACGTTGTGCCCGACCTGAATCAAATTGTCCAGCTTCACCCCGTCTTCAATAACGGTGTCGCGCAGTGCGCCTCGGTCAATACAAGTGTTGGCACCAATTTCCACATCGTCGCCAATGGAAACCGCACCCAATTGCTCAATTTTTTCCCAACGGTCTGCGTCCAGCGCAAAACCAAAGCCGTCAGCGCCAATCACCACACCCGAATGCAGCAAGCAGCGTTGTCCAATGGTGCAGTCTTCGCCTACCGTAACCCTCGACCGCAGCTGCGTGCGGGCGCCAATGCGCGCGCCGCGCTCTACCACGCAAAGCGGTCCGATCTGAGCACTAGGATGCACTTGGGCCGATACATCCACCACCGCACTGGGGTGCACGCCACCCCGGGGCATAAGAGCGTCGCGTTGCGCATCAAGGGCTTTACGCCAGAGTTGCGTCAGGCGTGCGAAATAAAGGTAAGGCGATTCCGAAACAATGCATGCGCCACGGGCTATAGCAATGTCTTTGAGATCAGGGGGCACGATGACACATGCTGCCTGACTGCTTACCAAACCCTGTCGATACTTGGGGTGGCTGACAAAACTCATCGCCTCAGGCCCGGCACTTTCCAGCGAGGCCAAAACCTGAATCAGCGTATTGCCATCCCCGTGCAGCTCGCCGCCGAGTGCTGCAATGATGTCGTGCAGGCGGATGTCAGGCACTCAAGTACGCGGGTTCCAGCTTACTTGGCGCCCGATGTATTCAAAAGCTTAAGCACCTTGTCGGTAATGTCATGGCGCCCGTTGCTGTAAACCACTTCCTGTACGACTAAATCATACTTTTCGTCATCGGCCACTTTGCGCACTGCTTTGTTAGCCTTTTCAAGTACTTGCTGCAATTCTTCATTGCGCCTGCCGTTGAGATCTTCCTGGTACTCGCGCTGCTTTCGCTGCAAGTCACGGTTTAGCTCTGCGCCTTCTTTTTGCCGCGCAGCCCGCTGCGATTCGGTCAGGGTCGGGGCATCGCGGTCAAACTTTTCGCTGAAGGTCTTGAGCGTCTGCTGCAAGTCGGTCAGCTCCTTGCCGCGCTTAGAAAACTCCTGCTCCAGCTTGGCTTGCGCTGCTTTGGCAATCGCCGACTCGGTAGTGATACGCTGCGTATTGATGTACGCAAGCCTGGATTCTTGCGATAGAGCAGAAGACAATAAGCTTGCAGAAAGCAGCACGAAAGCCAGAAATTGATTAGGACATTTCATCAGAAAGTTGTTCCAATTGTGAATTGAAGAGATTGGATTTTATCGCCTTCGAAGCTGCTTAGCGGTTTAGCATAAGCCAATCGCAACGGGCCCACGGGCGAGACCCAGCTGATGCCTACCCCAACGGACGATCGCAGATCCCCAAGGCTGATATTTTCATCTGGGCCATAGATGCCTCCAGCGTCCAAAAAGGCGTACATGCGAAGCGTCCTGTCGTTTCCGCCTCCCGGCAGAGGGGACAAAATCTCAGAGTTAAAAGTCATTTTTTTATTTCCACCCGTGGCTACCGCCAACTGCGAGCGTTGCAATCCAGTCGTAAGACTGCCTGGTTCGAATCCGCGAACAGAACCTATGCCACCGGAATAGTAATTTTTAAAAAGCGGATAGGTTTGGCCATTGGTGGGCGTACCAAGATTAAGTTCGCCATTAAATGCAAGGGTTACTCGCTTGTTAATAGGGAAAAATTGCTGGACCTGCGCCGTACCACGCACATAGGTTAACTCACCCCCAACACTCCATTCAGCATTGGTGCGAATCAACCGTCCGGAGCTTGGCACCAATCCGCTATCACGTGTATCGCGGCCCCAACCCACTGTCAACGGAATGGCTGAGGCTGTGTAACCGAAAATATTAGCAAAATCAACATAGGCCGGCGGCAAAAAAGTACCAGTCACGATGGTTGTTTCATCGTAACCGGCTCCCACATAAACCGTGTCACTTTCCGAAAACGGAATGCCAAAACGCACACTCGTGCCCACATTTCTCAATGCGTAGCTGTTAACGTCAGCATATGGGCGGGTAGTCCTATAGTAAAGATCCAAACTACGCGACACGCCGTCCTGCGTGAAATAGGGATCTGTAGTGCTGAAAACGTACGTGGTGTTGAGCTTGCTGGTGTTAACCTCAATCCCCATGGAATTTCCCGAGCCAAAGGCGTTTTCCTGCTTGAATCCTAAGCTCAAACCTAATCCATCCGCACTAGAAAAACCGGCCCCCAAGGATAGGCTGCCCGTAGGCTTTTCAACCACCGCCACTTGCAAGTCTGCCTGATCCGGAAATCCCGGCACTTCAACCGTGTCTACATAGACTTCTTTAAAGTAGCCGAGTCGATCGATACGAATGCGCGAAGCACGAATTTTTTCACCGTCATACCAAGCCGACTCCATTTGACGAAATTCACGACGCACCACCTCATCGCGGGTCGTATCGTTACCCGCAATATTTATTCGCCTGACATAGACCCTTCGAGACGGATCGGCTTTCAAGATAACCTCGACCCGATTGGTGCTGCGATCAATTTTTGTCTGCGCGTCCACACGCGCAAAAGCATATCCGAAATTGGCATAAAAATCAGTGAACGCCTTGGTAGTCTGGCTAACGTCCCTACCGTTATAGGACTCTCCCACACGAATAGCTACCAAGGACTGAAACTGCGCCTCTTTTTCAAGAAAATTACCCTCCAAGCTAACCTTGGAAACGACGTACGGCTCACCTTCGGTGACGTTGATAGTGATACCAATATCCTGTTTGTTTGGGGAAATCGCCACCTGCGTAGAGTCAACCGAAAACTCTACGAAACCGCGAGCCGTATAAAAAGAGCGCAAGGTCTCAATGTCAGCATTGAGCTTCGTGCGGACATAACGGTCCGACTTGGTGTACCAGCTTAGCCATCCGCCCGTATCTGAGTCAAAAAGGTCTAACAAGGTACTTTCAGAAAACACCTTGTTACCAGTGATCTTGATTGACTTTATTTTGGCGGTTTCACCTTCACTGACGGCGAAACTCAAATTCACCCGATTGCGTTCTACCGGTGTGACGGTCGTAATTATTTCTGCAGCGTACATGCTTCGATTGATATATTGGCGCTTGAGCTCCTGCTCCGCCTTGTCAGAGAGCGACTTGTCGAACGGGCGTCCCTCGCTTAAACCAATCTCTTTGAGTGCCTTGATCAGCACATCCTTATCAAACTCTTTCGTTCCGCTAAACGTTACTTCCGCCACCGTAGGTCGCTCGGCAACTGATACTAAAAGCACCGTTCCTTGCACACTGATTCGCACATCGCTAAACAAACCCAAACCAAAAAGCGCTTTGATCGAAGCGGAAGCCGTTTCATCTGAATAGGTATCCCCAACGCGGACCGGCAAAGACGCGAAAACAGTTCCCGCCTCAACGCGTTGCAAGCCCTCAACGCGTATATCCTCTACCACAAAAGGGCTAATTGCAAAGGCCAATTGACTGCTTAAAACCAAGACCAAGGCGGCGACATAGCGTAGGAAAGCAGAAAATTGATTGGGCATAGTTAAATAGCAAAGAGGGGACCGTACCTAAGGCCCGATGGTTCAGTATGGGCAAAAAGTTTAGGAGCCGCCATCATAGCGGGATAAGACCTCTAACTAGGCCCATTTTGCAATCACGGACTGCGCCCGCGCGCGCGCCTCTTCGTCAATGGCTAGCAAATCCCCTAGATTGACCGGCGGCGAAGGTATAAAGCGCTGCATAGACTCCAGGTTGACCAAATGGATCTGGTCGAAACGGATTTTCCGATCCAAAAAGGCAGCGACAGCGACTTCGTTGGCCGCATTCAGGATGGCAGTAGTTCCGGGCGCAGCAGCCAACGCGTCCCAGGCCAAGCCCAGTCCAGGAAAGCGCTGCGGGTGGCCGCCACCTGAAACCGGTTCAAAGCTTAAGGCCGCCAAAGCTGCGAAATCCAGCGCGCTTGCCCCGGAGATGTGCCGACTTGGCCAGGCAAGCCCATAGGCGATAGGACCGCGCATGTCTGGCGTCCCCAGCTGAGCCACCACCGAGTGATCTACAAATTGCACCATGGAATGCACAACGCTCTGCGGATGAATCAGCACCTCAATCCGTGAGGGATCTACGCCAAATAAAAACTTGGCTTCGATGACCTCCAGCGCTTTGTTCATCATCGTTGCCGAATCAACGGATATTTTGCGCCCCATGACCCAGTTCGGATGGGCGCAGGCCTCCTCGGGGCTGACGCGGTCCAATGTGGCATGGTCACGGGTGCGAAAGGGCCCACCGGAAGCAGTCAGGATAATTTTGTCAATGACTGTCGGCCAGGTCTGCGGGTTTTCGGGAAGAGATTGGAAGATGGCCGAATGCTCGCTGTCGATGGGCAAAAGTCTCGCTCCACCACGTGCAACCGCATCCATGAAATAGGCGCCTCCCACCACCAGTGCCTCTTTATTGGCAAGCAAGAGGCGCTTGCCCGCCAATGCCGCGGCAATACAGGAAGCTAGGCCTGCGGCCCCCACGATGGCCGCCATCACCGTCGTCACATCTTCGTGAGCCGCAACAAGGTCCAAGGAATCGCTGCCCCATAAAACCTCCGTTGCCAAACCCAGTTCAGCAAGTGTCCGCTTGAGTTCGCGGCCATGCGGCTCGCTGACCATCACAGCAAAGCGTGGTCTAAATTGCACACACTGGGCGGTCATCAAGTCGACCCGGCTGTGCGCTGTCAAGGCAAAGACCTGGTAGAGCTCAGGTTGACGCGCAATCACGTCCAGCGTATTGACGCCAATTGACCCCGTGGAACCAAGGATGCTGACAGTTTGACGCTTTGACTCCATGGCTAAACCTCCGCTACAGAACACACAACAACATCGCCAGTGGAAGTACGGGCAACAAGGCATCAATCCGGTCTAGCACACCGCCGTGGCCCGGCAATAGCTGGCTGCTGTCCTTGACACCCGCCGCCCGCTTAAACAGCGATTCCAGTAAATCACCCGCCACACTCATGGTTGTCAAAAATGCGATTGAAACCACTAGAAAAACCGGCCCATGCAGAGCCAATCGTGCATAGAGGCTCGGGCCAAGCCATTGACCACTCGTCTCTAGGTACTGCCAAACAAAGGTCAGCAGTAAGACAACTCCAAAACCGCCCAACGCGCCCTCCCATGTTTTGCCAGGACTGATTTGCGCCGCCAGCTTTCGGTGAATCCATCGGCCTCCCCAAAGGCGCCCGCAGAAATAGGCGGCCACATCGGCACCCCAGACAAGAAAAAAGATGGAAAAAAGAAAATTAATCCCCATCGCGCGCGCTTGAACCAGGGCCACCCATGCAGCAAACAAAACGATGATTCCGGTTAGCCACCGAATGAAAGACGGCACCTTCAACCATAAGGGAACGCCGCCTTTGAGCAGGCCCGCTGCGGTCAACACCCAAACCATACTCATCACCAACCAAACCAGGGGTAAAGGCTGCGCCGCACCACCCGATGACCAGAAAAACAAGCATGCCAGCACACAAAGCACGCCAGTTAGCAGGCAAGTCCAGGACAGCCACCCGCACAGGCGAGACCACTCCCAGCCCGCAGCGCCAATCAGTAAGGCGCTTAGCAGTACGAAAGCACGGGGGTCATCGGCGATAACGGAAGGTACCAAAAAGGCCAATAAAACTATCGCGGTGAGGATTCGCTGCTTCAGCATGGCTTGGCGTGCTCGGAAATCCTGAGCGCGGTGGAAGCTGCAACGAAGATTGGCGCTTTAAAAATCACTTGCAAGCGCCTCCAAAAGAATCGTTACCAGGCCTAAACGGCCATGATCTCTTGTTCTTTGGCGGCAACCAACTTGTCAACTTCGGCGATGTAGCGGTCGGTCAATTTTTGGATGTCTGCCTCGGAGCGCTTTTGATCGTCTTCGGAAACTTCTTTGTCTTTTTCCAATTTTTTAACTGCGTCATTAGCTTCGCGGCGCAAGTTGCGTATGGCCACCTTGGCGTTCTCGCCCTCGCTTCGGACCACCTTGGTCAACTCCTTGCGGCGCTCTTCGGTCATCATGGGCATGGGCACCCGGATCAATTCGCCCATGGAAGCGGGGTTCAGTCCCAGGTCACTTTCCCGGATAGCTTTTTCAATCTTCGCACCCATACCCTTTTCCCAAGGCTGTATGCCAATGGTGCGCGCATCGATCAAATTGAGGTTGGCTACCTGACTCAGAGGGACCATGGAGCCGTAATACTCCACCTGAACCGTATCGAGCAAGGCCGGATTAGCGCGCCCAGTGCGCACCTTGGTCAAGGTATTTTTGAAATTGGCGATGGACTGGTCCATCTTGCCTTCCATATGGCCTCGGATGTCTGCGATCGTCATCTTCATCACTCCAAAAATTCAAACATGCACCAGCGTGCCCTCATCCTCGCCCATGACCACGCGCTTCAAAGCGCCATGTTTGAAGATCGAAAAGACTTTGATGGGCAGCTTCTGGTCCCGGCAAAGAGCAAAAGCCGCTGCGTCCATGATGCCCAGATTTTGCTGCATGGCGCTGTCAAAGGTCAGACTGGCGTAGCGTTTGGCGGTCGGCACCTTCTTCGGGTCGGCATCGTATACACCGTCCACTTTGGTCGCTTTGAGCACAATTTGCGCCCCGATTTCAGCACCGCGCAAGGCGGCGGCGGTATCGGTAGTGAAAAATGGATTGCCAGTTCCCGCAGCAAAAATGACTACCTTGCCTTCTTCCAAGTATTGCAAGGCTTTGGGCCTGACATAGGGCTCCACGACTTGCTCAATACCAATTGCCGACATCACACGCGCAGTTAGACCCGCTTTATTCATGGTGTCGCCAAGCGCCAAAGCGTTCATTACGGTGGCAAGCATGCCCATGTAGTCGGCAGTTGCCCGGTCCATGCCCACGGAGCCGCCGGCCACGCCTCGAAAAATATTGCCGCCTCCAATCACTACCGCAATCTGAACGCCCAAACGGGTAACGTCTGCGATTTCGTCCACCATGCGGACAATCGTGTCCCGATTGATGCCAAATTGGTCATCACCCATCAAGGCCTCACCGGACAGTTTCAACAAAATTCGACTGTAAGCGGGCTTAGTCTGGGTCATATCAGCATCCGGGTCCGGCAGGTAATAAAGTATTGTGACACCGCCATGCGCCAAATCGATGAATGACCATCAAAGTCATGGCGGCTTGGCGCTATTTAGGCGCCCTGTTTCGCCGCAGCGACCTGGGCCGCCACCTCGGCGGCGAAATCGTCTACGCGCTTTTCGATGCCCTCACCGACGACATACAGGGTAAAACCGTGCACTGTCGTGGCGCAGCCCTTCAGCATTTGCTCTACCGTCTGTTTGTCATTCTTTACAAAGGTCTGGTTCAGCAGCGACACCTCTTTGAGGTACTTTTGCACACCACCTTCAATGCGCTTGGTCACGATTTCGGCCGATTGCACCGGCTTGCCAGCCGCTGTGGCCACCGCCGCGTCTTCGGCGGCCTTGGCGGCGGCGACGGAACGCTCGCGCTCAACCAGCTCAGCGGGCACGTCGGCACTGGACAAAGACACCGGCTTCATGGCGGCCACGTGCATAGCCACGTCTTTCGCGGCCACTGCGTCGCCCTCAAATTCCACCACCACCCCAATTCGGGTACCGTGCAAATAGGAAGCCACTTTAGCGCTTGATACAAAACGCTTGAAGCGGCGGAAAGTCATGTTCTCGCCGATCTTGCCGATCAGGCCTTTGCGGACGTCTTCTAAGGTGGGGCCAAAGCTGTCTTGGCTAAATGGTAAGCCGGCCAAGGCAGCTAGGTCCGCCGGGTTGTGCTGGGCTACCAACTGAGCCGCACCATTGGCTAGTGCCAAGAAGCTGTCATTTTTGGTCACGAAATCAGTTTCGCAATTGACCTCAATCATTGCGCTGGATGCAGCGGCCGTGGCAATCGCCACCACGCCTTCGGCAGTAACACGGGCAGCTGCTTTACCGGCTTTGCTACCCAATTTCACGCGCAAAAGCTCCTCTGCCTTTACCATATCACCCTCGGCCTCGGTCAGGGCCTTTTTGCATTCCATCATCGGTGCATCCGTTTTGCCGCGCAGTTCGGCGACCATGCTTGCAGTAATTGCTGCCATTTCTTTACTCCGTATACAAATTAATCGGTTTATTTGCTTAAAAAAAAGGGGCTAGAAAGCCCCCTTTTTAAGGGTTGCGGGCGCTGTTAAGCAGCCTCATTAACCTCTACAAATTCGTCTTCACCCTCAGCGACTACGGCCTTGACCAGGTCATCCACCGCATTGGCGCGGCCCTCGAGGACCGCATCGGCAATTCCGCGGGCGTACAAAGTGACTGCTTTAGAGGAATCGTCGTTACCAGGAATCACGTAATCAATACCCTCGGGCGAGTGGTTGGAGTCCACCACGCCAATCAGCGGGATTCCTAGCTTGCGCGCTTCTGCGATGGCAATCTTGTGGTAGCCCACATCAATCACGAAAATCGCGTCGGGCAAAGTCGCCATATCCTGAATGCCGCCAATGTCCTTTTCCAGCTTTGCCAATTCGCGGGCGAACATCAGCTGCTCTTTTTTGCTCATTGCATCGAGACCGGCTTCCTGCTCAATCTTCATGTCCTTGAGACGCTTGATCGACGTTTTCACCGTTTTGAAGTTGGTCAACATGCCGCCCAGCCAGCGCTGGTCTACAAAAGGCATACCTGCGCGCTTGGCCTCCATAGCGACAGTATCGCGCGCCTGGCGCTTGGTGCCGACCATCAAGACAGTGCCGCGTTTGGCCGACAGTTGACGAACAAACTTACTCGCCTCCTGGAACATCGGTAGCGATTTTTCCAAGTTAATGATATGGATTTTGTTGCGATGGCCGAAGATAAACGGGGCCATCTTGGGGTTCCAAAAACGGGTTTGGTGTCCGAAATGGACGCCCGCTTCCAGCATTTCACGCATGGTGACTGACATAGATACTCCAAAGGTTAGGTCTTAAATCCGGTTCGATTTTTCCCCTGAGGCGGCATGCGCCTAGGAGGAACACCTTAATAGAACCGGTTTGTGATTAACTTCATGGCCACGTCTAATTTCGCACCCGTGCCCAGCAAAGCCTGCTGATTTTACATCAGGTAGCCGCGGCTTCTTCGGACTTAGACCGGCCTTCGCGCTTTGGCAATGGCTGGATGTCCAGCAAGACCTCGGTTTTGGACTCATCTTTGTCGTCCAGATCGACCGTCAGGCGGCCCCCATCGGTGAGGCGGCCGAACAGCAGTTCGTCCGCCAAAGCACGGCGAATGGTGTCTTGGATCAAGCGCTGCATAGGGCGTGCGCCCATAAGCGGGTCAAAGCCCTTCTTGCCCAAGTGCTTGCGCAATTTATCGGTGAAGGTGACCTCCACTTTCTTCTCGGCCAACTGGGTTTCCAGCTGTAGCAAAAATTTGTCGACCACCCGCAGGATGACGTTTTCGTCCAGCGCCTTAAAGCTCACGATCGAATCAAGACGGTTGCGGAACTCGGGAGTGAACAATCGCTTGATATCGATCATTTCATCACCCGCTTCGCGGGGATTAGTAAAGCCGATCGTGGCCTTGTTCATAGTTTCGGCGCCCGCATTGGTGGTCATGATGATGATCACATTGCGGAAATCAGCCTTGCGTCCGTTGTTGTCGGTCAAAGTGCCGTGGTCCATGACCTGCAAAAGTACGTTAAATATGTCCGGATGCGCCTTTTCGATCTCGTCGAGCAATAGCACGCAGTGCGGCTTTTTAGTAACGGCCTCCGTTAGCAAGCCTCCCTGGTCAAAGCCCACATAGCCTGGAGGGGCGCCAATCAAACGACTGACCGCATGGCGCTCCATGTACTCACTCATATCAAAGCGAAGCAACTCAATACCCATGATGTAGGCCAATTGCTTCGCTGCTTCGGTCTTGCCCACACCCGTGGGGCCGCTGAACAGGAAGCTACCGATGGGCTTGTCCGCACGGCCCAGCCCGGAGCGCGCCATCTTGACCGCCGAGGCCAGCACATCGAGCGCCTTGTCTTGACCAAAGACCACACTCTTGAGGTCGCGGTCCAGAGTTTTTAGCTTGCCGCGGTCATCGTTAGAAACATTGGCGGGAGGAATACGGGCGATTTTGGCTACGATTTCCTCGACTTCGGTCTTGGAGATCGTCTTCTTTCGCTTGCTGGGTGCCAAAATTTGCTGGGCGGCACCAGCTTCGTCGATGACGTCGATCGCTTTGTCCGGCAAGTGGCGGTCGTTGATGTACTTGGCGCTCAACTCTGCTGCAGCCTGCAAGGCAGCCATTGCGTATTTGACTTTGTGGTGCTCCTCGAAGCGTGACTTAAGCCCTTTGAGGATTTCCACTGTCTGCTCCACCGTCGGCTCAACAACGTCCACTTTTTGGAATCGGCGCGACAGGGCGGCGTCTTTTTCAAAAATCCCGCGGTATTCGGTGAAGGTGGTGGCACCAATGCACTTGAGTTGGCCCGAGCTCAGGCTTGGCTTTAGCAGATTCGAAGCATCCAGCGTGCCGCCAGAGGCTGCGCCAGCGCCAATCAAGGTATGAATTTCGTCGATGAACAGCACTGCATTAGGGCGGTCTTTCAGGGACTTGAGTACACCCTTGAGGCGTTGCTCAAAATCGCCCCGGTACTTGGTGCCTGCCAGCAGCGCGCCCATGTCCAGGGAATACACCACCGCATCAGCGAGCACTTCGGGTACGTCTTTTTGGGAGATGCGCCACGCTAGTCCCTCAGCGATCGCGGTTTTTCCCACACCAGCTTCACCCACGAGCAGAGGATTGTTTTTGCGACGGCGGCACAAAATCTGAATCACGCGCTCGACTTCGTACTCGCGACCGATCAGGGGATCAATCTTGCCGTCTTTGGCCAACTGGTTCAAATTCTGGGTGTACTGCTCCAGCGGGGAAGATTTTTCATTTTTCTCGCTGGAGGCTTCTTCGGCCTCAGGGCCGCTCTCACTGCCTTTGGCGGCCTCGGGAGGATCGCTCTTTTTAATGCCATGGGCAATGAAATTGACCACATCCAACCGGGTGACGCCTTGCTGGTGAAGGTAATAGACCGCATGGGAATCTTTTTCACCAAAGATGGCGACCAGCACGTTGCTGCCCATCACCTCTTTTTTACCGCTACCGGTGGACTGCACATGCATGATGGCGCGCTGGATTACGCGCTGAAAACCCAGCGTGGGCTGGGTGTCCACCTCATCAACGCCGGCCACTTGCGGCGTGTTGTCTTTGATGAAATGGGTGAGCGACTTACGCAACTCATCGACATTGGCCGAGCAGGCGCGCAACACTTCGGCGGCGCTAGGGTTGTCCAGTAGGGCGAGCAACAAGTGCTCCACCGTAATAAATTCGTGCCGCTGCTGGCGGGCCTCGACAAAGGCCATATGCAGGCTGACTTCTAATTCCTGGGCGATCATGACTGTTCCTTCATCGTATGCATTTGTTCATCGTCGGTGGGCCGCCCTGGCGGTCGCCACCCCTCACCACGTCCTATCGCCTTATTAGCCTACAGGCTCACTCACACATTGCAATGGATGCCCTGCCTTTTGGGCTGCATCCATCACCTGGTCCACCTTGGTGGCCGCTACGTCGCGGGTATAAACACCGCAAACACCTCGTCCATCGATATGGATTTTCAACATGATTTGGGTCGCTGTGGCCAAATCTTTGGAAAAAAATTCTTGGATTACCCCCACGACGAACTCCATAGGGGTGAAATCGTCGTTCAGCATCAGCACTTGGTGCATGGATGGCGGCTGCACTTTCTGCGGCAGCCGCTCCAGCACGATAGCGCCACCGCCGTCGTCGCGTTTGGGAGTCTGCCGGGGAAGTTCCCTCGGGGGTTTTGGGGGGGTAGTCGCCATCGTCCTATTTTATCGGTGCACACATCCTAGCGCAGTGCCAAGGGTAATTGGAGCGCCAAGGGCCAGATTCAAGCCCGCCAAGGAAAAAACGCCTGCGGCGCGGCTGCACTACAGGCGTTTTAGCAAGCTTACCCAGGCGGGCGAGGCGCCCGCAGGCATTCACATATGGTCGATCATGACCTGGCCAAAGCCGGAGCAGCTGACCTGGGTCGCGCCATCCATCAGGCGGGCAAAGTCGTAGGTGACTTTCTTGCTGAGGATGGATTTCTTCATGGAACTGATGATCAAATCAGCCGCCTCTTTCCAGCCCATGTGGCGCAGCATCATCTCGGCTGACAAAATCTCAGAGCCAGGATTGACGTAGTCTTTACCCGCGTATTTGGGCGCCGTGCCGTGGGTTGCCTCAAACATGGCCACGGTATCGCTCAGGTTGGCGCCAGGGGCAATGCCGATGCCGCCGACCTGGGCCGCCAAGGCGTCAGACACGTAGTCGCCATTGAGGTTGAGGGTGGCGATGACGCTGTACTCAGCCGGACGCAACAAGATTTGTTGCAAGAATGCGTCCGCGATGCTGTCCTTGACGGTGATTTCCCGGCCCGTCTTGGGGTTTTTGAATTTGCACCAGGGGCCGCCATCGATCAATTGGGCGCCGAATTCTTTTTGCGCCAAGCCGTAAGCCCAGTCGCGGAATCCGCCTTCGGTGAACTTCATGATGTTGCCCTTGTGGACGATGGTCACACTGGGCTTGTCATTGTCAATCGCGTATTGGATGGCTTTGCGCACCAGACGCTCGGTGCCTTCGCGCGACACCGGTTTGATGCCAATGCCAGAGGTGTTAGGGAAGCGTATTTTCTTAACGCCCATTTCCTCAGTCAGGAATTTGATGAGCTTCTTGGCTTTATCAGACTCGGCTTCAAACTCGATGCCGGCGTAAATATCCTCCGAGTTTTCTCGGAAGATGACCATATCGGTCTTGTGTGGCTCTTTGACGGGGCTGGGCACGCCGTCGAAGTACTGGATGGGGCGTAGGCACACGTACAAATCAAGTTCCTGGCGCAGCGCCACGTTCAAGGAGCGGATGCCGCCGCCCACCGGGGTAGTCAGAGGGCCTTTGATGGAGACCACATAGTCGCGTATCGCGTGCAGGGTTTCTTCGGGCAGCCACACGTCCGGGCCATAAACGTTGGTTGACTTTTCACCCGCAAACACCTCCATCCAGTGGATTTTTCGCTTGCCGCCGTAGGACTTGGCGACCGCCGCATCCACCACTTTAAGCATCACCGGCGTAATGTCCAATCCGGTGCCGTCACCCTCGATATAGGGGATGATGGGCTCGTCAGGAACGTTCAGGGAAAAATCAGTGTTGACGGTGATTTTGTGGCCTTGGGCGGGGATTTTGATGTGCTGGTACATGAAGTGAGTCTCTTTGATAATGAATCAGGTGGTTTATGACCGCCTGCAAGATCTGTTTACCTGGGGGTTCACAGACTTTTTCTGACTTGGCGGGGCAATTTTAGACACAAACCTTTACGCGATACTGTCATAAATCAAGAAGCACGCGGGCCCTGCATGACGCCCCGGGTCCCCAGCGGTGCCACCAAGGCACCCTCGGTTTTTGGCACGCCAAAGGCCCAAGCTAGCGCACAATCACGCCATGAACCTCCTTTCCCGCCTACTGATTACCGCCACTTTTCTGGCCCCGCTGGGCCCTCTCTTCGCGCAAGACCGCGCCCAAACTGACTTGCCGCGCACCAAACTTAGCGCTGGCTTCCACCAAATTGAGGTGCAAGTTGCCAGCACCCCGGCGCAGCAAGCCACCGGCCTGATGTTTCGCGCCGAGATGCCGCAACACGAGGGCATGCTGTTTATCTTTCCCGAGCCCAAGCAGCAATGTTTTTGGATGAAAAACACCCTGATTCCCCTGACCGCCGCCTTTGTCGCGGACGATGGGACAGTGGTGAACCTCGAAGACATGCAACCACAGACCACGCAATCGCACTGTTCCGCCAAGCCGGTGCGCTTTGTGCTCGAAGTCAACCAAGGCTGGTTTATGAAAAAGGGGCTAAAGGCAGGGATGCGGCTGGTCGGCCCGCCCTTCAAGGCCGGTAGCTAATTCCTCGTTGGGCAGCCGATCGTTAGGTTTTTGTAACGTGGCCGCTGCTTCCGAGTGACAACTAGACTGGGGATTGGCGCCCCGCCAATTGCAGCATCAGCTCGATACGGGCTTTCGGGGGGCTTAAATCCAGGATGGGAAACTCCTCACCGCGTCCATCGGCCCGCGGCAGTACCCGCCCGCGGGCGCACCGCGTGGTTCGGACCACTATGACACCCTGGCTCTGGGCTTGCCGCAACGCGGCTTCGAGTCCTCGGTGAACTGTGCCATTGCCGGTTCCGGCCAGCACAATGCCCTCCACGGGCACGTCACCAGGCGACGGTGGCGCGCACAGCGCCCGCACGATAGCGCCATCAGCACCGTTATGGTTCAACACAATTTCCACGCGTGGAAAAGCCTGGCCCGAAGCCATCTTCCCCTTCAAAATGGCGATTGACCGATCTGGCACGGGTATGGGCCACCCAGCTAGCAATCGCACCGTCGTTTCCTCCACGACCCCAACCAAGCCAAAGTCACCGGAATCGAACGGATTGAGCTGGTAGGGGTGGTTTTTTTGCACCTGCGCTGCGTCGAGCAGCTGGCCTTGGCACACGACCAATACGCCGTGCGCCCCTCGGGCGCACGCCACTACGGTCGCGTCGCGCAAGTTCTGGGGGCCATCCGGCGACAGAGACGTTGCCGGTCGCATGGCGCAGGTCAACACCACTGGTTTGCCGGCCAACAAAGGTGCGGGCAACGTTCGGGCCAAAAAAAACGCGGTTTCCTCTAGCGTATCCGTGCCATGGGTAATGACCACGCCGCGCACCGAAGGAATACCTAAATAATGCGCCACCCGCGCCGCTAGAAGCAGCCAATGACTGGAGTCCAGGTCCTTACTGTCTTCCTGAAACACTTGTTCGTGCAGCATTTCGCGCCCCGCCAAACGCTCAGGCAAGCCGGGTAAGACCGCCAACAAATCGCCTAACGCCACCCGGCCCGAGGTATAGGAAAGATTGTCCTGGGCGCTAGACGCGCTCCCGGCGATCGTGCCGCCGGTGCCTAAATAGACGATGGAGTCACCCATAGCAAAAAAATCCTTGCAAATAAATAAAAACTGGATAAAAATACAGTCACTGTGTAAGTTCACAGCCTGTTTGCAAACCCAGCCCGTCCAGACCACCTTCAAGGAGTCCGTATGCTAGAAGCCCCCAAACTCACTGCCCGTCAACAGCAGATCCTCACGCTCATCGAAACCGCAATTGCGCAAACCGGCGCGCCGCCTACCCGCGCTGAAATCGCCACCGAACTGGGCTTTAAGTCCGCCAATGCGGCCGAAGAGCATCTGCAGGCCCTGGCCCGCAAAGGCATGATAGAGCTGGTCAGCGGCACTTCGCGCGGCATCCGCTTGCGCGGGCAGTCTCTGCGCGACATCCAAAACACCCGCTCCAAACAATTCTCGCTCTCCCTTCCCGGCTTGGCCCAATTGTGCTTGCCCCTGATCGGGCGTGTGGCCGCGGGCTCGCCCATACTTGCGCAGGAACATGTGGACCAGACTTATTACGTCGAAAACAGCCTGTTTCAACGCCAACCCGATTACCTACTCAAAGTGCGCGGCATGTCTATGCGTGATGCCGGCATCATGGACGGTGATTTACTGGCCGTCCAATCCACCAAAGAGGCAAAAAATGGCCAGATCATCGTGGCACGCATTGGAGAAGAAGTTACCGTCAAGCGTTTCCGGCGCAACAAGCATCTGGTCGAACTGCACCCTGAAAACCCGGACTTCCAAACCATTGTGGTCGAACCGGGCGAGCCATTTGAAATTGAAGGCCTGGCCGTCGGTCTGATCCGCAACACCATCTTGATGTGATAACCAGCCTCTGAAAGCACACCATGCGCACCCTCATCAACACGCCCAAAGTCTCCGCCACCTTGTACCGCCTGGCGGACTGGCTGAAAGGTCGGCCAGAGCCTGCAAAGCCAACCGCCACCACGAGCACCTCGCCCTTTCAATCTAAGGTTGTTCCACTGAGGCCATCGGCCAAAGGCGCTCTGCCGCTGCCTACTGCCACTCAGACGCCGGCCACACAACGGACTTTGCGCGTAGTGCGCGTAGTGGACGGGCAGGGCCGCGCTTCGGGCGGTCGTATGGTGATTTCGGGTCGTATGGCAGACGTGTGTGCCGAACTAGACCGCCTGGCCGGCAAAGAAGCGGCTGCGGCCTGAAGCTAGGGCGTGCCAGCGGGCGAAACCGCCCTAGACACGCAGGCGACAAAATCACTTTCCCCGTAGCTTGTCAGGGGCGACAATGCGGCTATGTACTTCGCTCCCTGTTTACGCTAGTGTCCTGCCATGGACGAACCCATTCTCACTGTTGAAGAGCGCAACGCGATCAATTCAGGACGCTGGTTTTCGGCGCTTTCTCCCTCGCTCAAACACGACATCCTTCGCTATGCCTATGTGCGGCGCTACCGAGACGGTGAACTGATAGCAGCCCGCGGGGAACCACCAGAAGAGTGGTTGGCCTGCGCCAAAGGCGCGGTACGCGTCAGCTCCACTTCGATCTCAGGCAAGCAAATTACCTTGACTTATGTGGAGCCCGGCATCTGGTTTGGGGATGTGGCCATCTTTGACGGCGATCGTCGTACCCACGACGCCTATGCCCATGGAGACACCACGACTTTGTGCGTTGCGAAAGCAGACTTCAAAAAAATTCTGTCGGCCCATGTCGAGTTATACGAAGCCTTATTGCGCCTACACGCCAGGCGTATCCGTCAACTTTACGGGCTTGTAGAAGACCTCAACACCCTACCCTTACGCGCGCGCTTAGCAAAGCAGTTGCTGCATTTGGTACGTAGCTACGGCATACCTTCTCTTAGTGACGGCAATGAAATTCGGATCGGGCTCCAGCTCGCGCAAGAAGAGCTCGCACAACTCTTGGGCGCCTCCCGCCAGCGCGTTAATCAAGAGCTCAAGTCCATGGAGCGTGACAACTTCATACGCATTGAGCCAGGCGGCTTAGTCATCCGCGATCGGCAGGCGCTGATGCGCATTGCAGAAGCCGATTTGTAATCTAAACACCACACCACCACCATCAATTGACACCCAAGCATGAATGACTTTGACCACTTCGTAGGCACGCAGCCAGTTGCGGACAAACATAGCTTTGATACCGCCGCCCTATCCCAATGGCTAAAAGCTAATTTGCCTGGGTTTACGGGCCCTTTGAGCGTCTCATCCTTCAAAGGCGGTCAAAGCAATCCGACTTACAAATTGCAAACGCCAGAGCGCAGTTACGTCATGCGAGCCAAGCCGGGGCCTGTAGCCAAGTTGCTGCCATCGGCCCATGCTATCGAACGCGAGTTTGCCGTGATGCGTGGGCTGGCAGGTACCGAGGTACCGGTGCCTGCAATGTACTGTCTGTGCGAAGACGAGTCAGTAATTGGCCGCGCCTTTTACATCATGGACTTTGTGGAAGGGCGGATCCTGTGGGACCAAGCCTTGCCCGCCATGTCCCGAGAAGAGCGCTCCGCGATTTACGCGGAAATGAACCGCGTGATCGCCGCCTTGCACCGCGTGGATGTGGCCGCACAAGGGCTTAGCGGCTACGGTAAGCCCGGCAATTATTTCGAACGCCAAATCGGCCGCTGGAGCAAGCAATACCAAGCCTCCATTACCCAGCCCATTGAAGAGATGGACAAATTGATCGCCTGGCTGCCGCAGCACATTCCTGCTGTAGCTAAAAGCGAGTCTCTGGTCAGCGTGGTGCACGGTGATTTCCGCTTGGACAATCTCATCTTTCATCCCACCGAAGCACGCATTCTGGCGGTACTGGATTGGGAACTCTCCACGCTGGGCCATCCGCTGGCGGATTTCAGCTACCACGCCATGGCGTGGAATATCCCGCCTGGCAGCTTTCGGGGCATCGCAGGCATGGACTTTATAGAACTAGGCATACCGGACCAGGAGCAATACATACGCATGTACTGTCAGCACATGCCGCATATCGATGCGCAAGCACTGCGCGCGGACTGGAACTTTTACATGGCCTACAACATGTTCCGCATCGCGGCCATTTTGCAAGGCATTGCCAAACGCGTGGAGGCCGGTACCGCCTCCAGCGCGCAAGCAGTCAGCTCAGGTGCGGGAGCAAGGCCGCTGGCCAAACTGGCTTGGTCCTTTGCCCAAAAATACCAAGGCGCAAGTAGCGCCTAAGGCCTAGCGTTCCACCTACTCAACGAGTCACTTTTTACCGCACAGGAGACACCATGGACTTCGAATATTCTGACAAAACCAAGGCCTTACAAGCCAAACTCAAAGCCTTCATGGATGCGCATATTTACCCCGCTGAGGGGGCTTACCACCAGGAAATTGAAGCCAATACGGCTGCGGGAAAGCGTTGGACGCCCCTGCAACTGATCGAGTCACTCAAAGTCAAGGCCCAGGCGGAAGGCCTTTGGAATTTATTTTTACCAGTCGACAGCGCCGAAGCCTCGGGCTACCACGGCGCGGGCCTTACCAACCAGGAATACGCTCCGCTGGCCGAACTCATGGGCCGAGTCATGTGGTCCAGCGAAGTCTTCAACTGCTCGGCGCCCGATACCGGCAATATGGAAACCATCGCACGCTACGGATCAGAGGCCAACCGTGCGCGATGGCTCAAACCCTTGCTCGAAGGAAAAATCCGGTCCGCCTTTGCAATGACCGAACCGGACGTCGCCTCCAGCGATGCCACCAATATCGCGACCCGCATCGAGCGCGATGGGGACGACTATGTGATTAATGGCCGCAAATGGTGGACTTCCGGCGCAGGTGATCCGCGCTGCGCGATTTACATTGTGATGGGGAAAACCGATCCACAGGCGCCCCGCCATTCACAGCAAAGCATGGTGCTGGTGCCCTCGGATACCAAAGGTATTACGCGGGTGCGGCCGCTCACTGTTTTTGGCTATGACGACGCACCGCACGGCCATATGGAAGTCCTGTTTGAAAACGTGCGGGTACCGGCGAGCAACATCCTTTTGGGTGAGGGACGGGGATTTGAGATTGCCCAAGGTCGCCTTGGCCCTGGACGTATCCACCATTGCATGCGCCTGATTGGCTTGGCCGAACGCGCGTTAGAGTTGATGTGCAAGCGCGCCTCGTCCCGTGTCGCCTTCGGTAAAACAGTCGCCTCACAAACAGTGACCCAGGAGCGGATCGCCGAGGCGCGCTGCCGCATTGACATGGCTCGCCTGCTAACGCTCAAAGCGGCTTGGATGATGGACATGGGCGGCAACAAATTTGCCAAGAATGAAATCGCCATGATCAAAGTGGTTGCACCGAATATGGCCGGTCAGGTGATTGACTGGGCTATGCAAGTGCATGGCGCGGGCGGCATGTCGGATGATTTTCCGCTGGCCTACGCCTTTACCAACGCGCGCACCTTGCGCTTCGCCGACGGCCCGGATGAAGTACATCGCAATGCCATCGCCAAAATGGAATTGGGCAAATACGCGGTGGATGCCAAACCGGTTGAAATGCCGATCACACGCGGCTACTAAATACGTGCCGCAGCATCAGGTGCGGCGCAGCTTTTAATGCAAATGACGCGGCTTGCGGCCGCCGCCGTGGCCGCTACCAAAACCGCCACCCGAGCCGCGCGGCGGTTTACCGATTTCCAGTGAATTGACCAGCGCGTCAAAGCGCTGGGCGAACAATTTATCCACCTCGGCCACCACGCCACCCAGCTCAGCACCATCAAAATGGCGCTCCATCATGCTGACCAGATCCTGCACCAGCAAATCGCGTTGCACCTGCATGATGGCTGCCGGATTGGGGCCCACAAACAGCATCACAAAATCATCGCGTGACTCGCCTTCGGGGCTTTGTTCTTCTTCGTCAAAGTCGGTGTCGTAAAAAGTCACCTCAATCGCTGCGCCAGCCACGGCCAGCTCATTGAGGTTCATGCACAGTTCATCCAAAACTTGCCTGAAATCCTCGTCTCCTGAAACCGTCCAGCACATCTGCAGCTGGTGCTCTGCCGCCACAAATTCGATCCCCGGTTCATCCTCGTAGGCGCTTTGGGCAGCATCGGCCAAAGACCGCGCACCCGCATACTTCCACAAGGGTTTGAGTGCTTCCTGCACCTCAGTCAATTGCACCTCGGGCCGAAGCACAACTTGGCCGTGCACGTGAATTTCGAAAGGATGGTTGTAACGGGACATGGACGCTGCGTTTTAGATCTTTGCTGCATGCAGTGTAGATCAAGTACCCTTCGATAGGAGGGGGTTGGTGCCCGAGACCAGAATCGAACTGGTACGCCCCATTTCTGGAAGCGGCGGATTTTAAGTCCGATGTGTCTACCTATTTCACCACTCGGGCCAGGCGTCGACACGCGGTCGGCAACTGGAATAACTCCGGAATTACATCCCGGAGTATTGCGGATGGCGATCGCCGCACGGGCATTCTAGCAAGCAGCGGCCGGTTTTACACCTGCGGCTGTACGGGCTTTGCCCCTTAGCTAACAACCTCTGGGGCGTTTAGCTGCGTCGCAGGCGCAGCGCTTGCATTTCGGTTGCGGTCGAGCCAGCCATGTACACGGCGCTCGGTTTCATCGACCGAGTCAGAATGCAGTCCATGCTGATCGGCAATCAATTTAATTAACAAATCAATGCGCTCAATATGCGTTGCACCAGCGGCCAAAGCACGCGCTGCTGACGAGGGCTTGAGAAGCCCTTTTGCGGCAGCGGCGTATTTGTCAAAAGGCACCATATCCTCCGGTGCTGCACCCAGCAATTGGCAAAGCGACGAAACCCACTCGTACACCCCTCGCGATTGCTCCAGGTCCCCATGGACTGCCTGCTCAATGGGCTGCACGGTATCTGCAAGCACGCACCGGTAATTACCGGTCATCAACATGCTCCATTTGGCAAGTGGGACAAACAAGGAATCGTGTAATTTGAGCTTTACAGGCAAGTCCAATGACTCTCCATCGACCATCAGGCGGGCAGCTGCGATGTCGGCATCCAATTGCGCCAGCATGGCATTGTGGGCATCTGAGGCGAAGCGCGCCACTTTGAAATTGGTTGGTAGTCCGACCTGTAATACATTGGGCGCTTCCTCCGGCGGGCGAAAGGCTTGCGGATCCGGGCTGCACAATGTCATCAGGCCAGGCTCAAACTCGTCCCACACGGCGGGATCCAGGTAGGCCGGGCGGCAGGTCGCGGTGTCGATCCCAGGAATGCGCGCAAGAAACGGCAGAGGCGGCATATTCATGATGGACATGCAAGGTACCTTTGCACGCGCAATGCTGTGCATGAGGCTGCGGACGTCGGGGTCGCTATATTGAGGCTCCTGCATGGCCAAACAAACCAGGTCGTAATTCGCAGGGCCCACCTCCGCCGGAGTCTGAGCATCTAATGCGCCAGGAAAATTGCGGGAGTCAATCTCCACCATGCCCGGGCGGCCTTTAACGGCCATACGTACGCGAGTTCCCTCGGCATTGATCAGCGCCGCAGTCTTGGTGCGACAGACCAGCGTCACATGGTGCCCAGCCATTAACAATTTGCTCCCAAGCAGCGAACCATAGGATGCCCCGAGGATCAAAATTTTGTAAGTGGCAGACATAGAAATACTCCTGATAATGAAAAAAGGTGGAAAGCACCCTCTGTGCTGGCACTT
>CAMBNY010000023.1 GCA_945869165.1 Comamonas sp. lk
CGACGGCACGCTCAAGCCAGTTGCGTGGAACGCAGCTTGAACGAAAACTCGCGCAGGGTGGCAATACCGCTGTCTTCGGCCCGGTGGCACCAGGCGGCCAAATCCGAAGTAAGTTGCTCGCGGGAGACGGCGGTGTTGAGCCACATCTGACGCAACTCCTCGCGCATGGTGACCATCTTGTCCAATACCGGTGAAGCCGCGCGGGCCAAGGCGAGTTGCGGGATCGCCGCTGCCGGGATTTTTTCGGCATCGCGATGCGCCCATAATTTGGCCGCTTTGATAGCCGCCGTATCTGCACTGCGGGCCTTCATGGCGGCGAGCTCCTGGCGCACGGTGGCCTGCATTTGCTTGGCAAAACCAGCCATGATTTCATAGCGGTTGGCAATTAGCGCTTCCAGGGTCTTCTCGTCAGCCACCGGACGCACATCGCCATAGGCGGCTTTGGGCGGTGTCTTCTTCACATGCGCCAGACCGGCGAACTGCAAAATCGAGATGTACATCCAGCCGATATCAAACTCATAAGGCTTGACCGAGAGCTTGGCCGAGGTGGGGTAGGTGTGGTGGTTGTTATGCAATTCTTCGCCGGCGATGATGATGCCCCAGGGAGAGATATTGGTGCTGGCGTCCGGCGACTCGAAATTGCGATAGCCCCAGAAGTGCGCAGCGCCATTAATGATGCCCGCTGCGGTAATCGGCGTCCAAGCCATTTGTACTGCCCACACGGTAAGGCCCAGGGCGCCAAACAGGGTCAGGTTAATGACCAGCATCAAACCCACGCCCTGCCAGGAGAAGCGGGTGTAGAGATTGCGCTCCATCCAGTCGTCCGGCGTGCCATGGCCGTAGCGCGCCATGGTTTCTTTGTTTTTGGATTCGGCCCGGTACAACTCAGCGCCTTGGAACAAGACTTTGCGGATGCCGTAGACCTGCGGGCTGTGCGGATCGTCAGGCTGCTCGCACTTGGCGTGGTGTTTGCGGTGTATGGCCGCCCATTCTTTGGTGACCTGGCCGGTGGTCAGCCACAGCCATAAACGGAAAAAATGCGCCACGCCGGGGTGCAGATCCAAAGCCCGGTGCGCCTGATGGCGATGTAAAAAAACGGTCACGCTGATCATGGTGATGTGGGTCAGCGCCAGCGTGAAAAGAATAACTTGCCACCAGGCCAGATGCCAGGTGCCATGGCCTAGCCACTCAAGAATGGCATTGAACATTGCCGAATCGGTCAAAAACATGGATCTGCATCTTTCATAAATGGTGGCCGTGCCCAGAGGCGCACCGGCTTTTCACTTCCCTGTCGCGTCTCCCATTGTAAAAAGGTGGGAGCGCTTTGGCACGGAAACAAGGCCAATGGGCCGCAAATAACTCAAATAAGTACTCTACACCCGCTGGGTAACGCTATTTTTTCTGCCAAACCGCCGCAAAAAAGCCATCTGTTGCGTGCTTTTGGGGCCATAAGCGCAAGTATTGACTACCCTCTGCCCCGCCGCTACACAAACTAGCGGCATCAAGCACTTTAAGCCCGGTCAGGATATCGGCCACGTCCACGGGCTCAAATCCCGGGTTGGCAACGCTAAAGGCTTGGGCTATGTCTTCGTTTTCCTGGGGTAACAAGCTGCAAGTGGCGTACACCAGACGCCCGCCTGCTTTGAGCAAGCGCGAAGCGCTTTGCAAAATCGCCGCCTGCAACACCGCCATTTCCTGCACCGACTGCGGGCTTTGGCGCCATTTCAGATCGGGGTTGCGGCGCAGCGTGCCTAGGCCGGAACAAGGCGCATCGACCAACACGCGGTCGATCTTGCCCGACAAGCGCTTGACCCTATCGTCGCGCTCATGCGCAATCGCTGCCGGATGCACATTGGACAAACCACTGCGCGCCATGCGCGGTTTGAAAGAGTCCAGCCGATGCGCGGAGGTGTCGAACGCGTACAAACGGCCCGTGCTGCGCATGCAAGCGCCTATGGCCAGGGTTTTGCCACCGGCTCCCGCGCAAAAATCCACCACCATTTCGCCGCGCTTGGCATCCAAGAGCATGGCCAAAATTTGCGAGCCTTCGTCTTGCACTTCAAAATCGCCACGGATAAAGGCTTCGTGCTTGTTGAGAGCGGGTTTGCCCGCAATACGCAAACCCCAGGGCGAATACGGCGTCGGCACGGCTTTGATGCCCGAAGCGGCCAGGGCTTTTTGCACATCGGCCCGCTTGGCCTTGAAGTCGTTCACACGCAAATCCAGGCCCGCGCCCTGGTTCATTTGCGCTACTAAGGGCCAAAATTCGTCGCCCAGTTGGTCTTTGAGCGGCTGCACCAGCCACTCGGGCAGGTTGTGGCGGTGGCGCTCCATCAAGTCGTCGGGCTTGACTTTCTCGCAGGCGTCCAGCCAGTTTTTTTCTTGATCCGTCAGGGCGCTGCGTAAAAAATCGCCCGGCCCGTAAAAGCCCAAAATCGCCAGACGCCGCTCTTTGGGGCCGCTGCCCGAGGGCGCCAAATGGTCAAACAAGAGCTTTTTGCGCAGCACGGTGTACACGGTTTCGGCCATGGTGGCGCGTTCGCGTGGCCCTAAGCCTTTATGGTCCCGGAAAAACCGGGATACGGTGGCGTCGGCCGGATGTTCAAATCGCAGGGTCAGCCGCACCAATTCGGCGCAGGCGTCTAATAAAGCTTTTGGATGCATAAGCAGTGCATTGTCCCATGCAAGATGAAGACCTTCCCCCATTGATCCAGACGCCGCCTGGCCTGTACCGCCATTACAAAGGCGGCATGTATGCAGTATTGGCGACCACGCGCCACAGCGAAAGCCTGGAGCCCATGACTTTGTACCGCGCGCTCTACGGCGCACATGGCCTGTGGGTGCGGCCTGCCGCTATGTTTGACGAGATGGTGCTATGGGAGGGCGCGCCGCAACGGCGCTTTACCCGCATAGGCGACTTGCCCGCAGGCGCACTGGACCTGGCTAACTAAACCCCGCCGCCAAAAGCCTGCGCACCGCGCGCGGGTAAATCAGGTGCTCGGTAGCCAGCACGCGGGCCGCCAGACTTTGCGCATCGTCCTCGGGAAGCACCGGCACTACGGATTGCTCCAAGATGGCGCCCTCGTCCAGCACCTCGGTCACGCGGTGCACCGTGGCGCCGGCAAATTTGCACCCAGCTGCTAGCGCCCGCTCGTGGGTTTGTAAGCCCGTAAACGCAGGGAGCAGCGAGGGATGGATATTGATCAGACGTCCGGCGTGCGCTTGTACAAAAGTCGGCGTCAAGATGCGCATAAATCCGGCCAGTAATACCAGGGGCGGCTTACCAGCGCCCACGCACGAGGCGATGGCCTGCGCCAAAGCGGCGTCAAATTGCGCGCGGTCTGGAAAGTCGGCGTGAGAAATGGTGTGGGTGGCAATGCCTTGCGCCTGTGCCCAGCGCAAGCCCACCGCATCAGCCCGATTACTGATGACCGCCGCAATCTGCGCGCCGTAACGGGCCGCCCAGTCTTCCTGCTGCGCCGCGCGGACCAGCGCGGCCATATTGGAGCCGCCGCCAGAAATCAAAATCACAATGGATTGCATAGGTGCCTGATTATCCGATGCAGCGTTAGCTTGATGCGCGGCAAAAACCCCCACCTCACAAGCCCTTGTCGCAACACTGACAGAAAAAAACGAACGACCGTGCTAAAAACGCAGTTTGGGCACAACGCCCGCACCCATTGACCACCTGGAGACGCCTGTATGGATTTGGCCTTTACCCCCGAAGAGCTGGGTTTTCGAGAAGAGATACGCGCCTGGGTGCACGCCCATTTGCCGCAAGACATTTCACACAAAGTCCACAACGCCTTGCATTTGACACGCGAAGACATGCAGCGCTGGGGCAAGATTTTGGGTAAAAAAGGCTGGCTCGGCCACGCCTGGGCCAAGGAATTTGGCGGTCCGGGATGGAACGCGATCCAAAAACATTTGTTTGAAGAAGAATGTGCGCTGGCCGGAGCGCCGCGCGTGGTGCCTTTTGGGCCGGTGATGGTGGCGCCAGTGATCATGGCCTTTGGCAACGCCGAACAGCAACAACGCTTTTTGCCAGGCATTGCCAGTGGCGACGTCTGGTGGAGCCAGGGATACAGCGAACCGGGCTCGGGTTCCGACCTGGCCTCGCTCAAAACGCGCGCCGAGCGAGTGGGTAACAAATACATCGTCAATGGCCAAAAAACCTGGACCACGCTGGGCCAGTACGGCGAATGGATTTTCTGTCTGGTACGCACCGCCGCCGAAGGCAAGCCCCAAAACGGCATTAGCTTTTTGCTCATCGACATGAAGTCGCCCGGCGTGACGGTGCGGCCCATCATCTTGCTCGACGGCTCTGCCGAGGTGAACGAGGTGTTTTTTGACAACGTGGAAGTGCCGGCTGAAAACCTGATCGGCGAGGAAAACAAGGGCTGGAATTACGCCAAATACCTGCTGGCCCACGAGCGCACCAATATTGCGGACGTGAACCGTGCCAAGCGCGAGTTGGAGCGCTTAAAGCGCATCGCCAAAACCGAAGGCGTGTACGAAGACAGCCGTTTCCGCGACGAGATAGCCAAGCTCGAAGTGGACGTGGTGGCGCTAGAGATGATGGTGCTGCGTGTGCTGTCCGCAGAAAAATCGGGCAAACAGTCGCTGGACATTGCGGGCCTATTGAAAATCCGCGGCAGCGAGATTCAGCAACGGTACAGCGAACTCATGATGCTGGCCGCCGGGCCCTTCGCCCTGCCCCTTATCCGCGAGGCGATGGAAGCGGGTTGGCAAGGCGACCACGTAGGGCACGCACACTGCGCTCCCTTGGCATCGACTTATTTCAATATGCGCAAGACCACGATTTACGGCGGTAGCAACGAAGTGCAACGCAATATCGTCTCGCAATTTGTGCTGGGCTAATAGGCCCCAGACAGCAAAGGAAAAACACCATGGATTTCGATTTCTCCGACGACCAAGAACAACTGCGTGACGCGGTACGTAAATGGGTGGATAAGGCCTACAGCTTTGATCGCCGCCGCAGCATTGAACAAGCGGGCGGCTTTGACCGCGGCGTATGGAATGAACTGGCAGAGCTGGGCCTGTGCGGCCTGTATGTCAATGAAGAAGACGGCGGCATGGGCATGGGCCCGGTCGAAGGCATGGTGGTGATGGAGGAGCTCGGGCGCGGCATCGTGCTCGAACCGCTGTCGCAAGCCCTTATTTGCGGCGCGCTCTTGTCGGGTTATGCCGACGAAACGACGAAGGCGCGGTTTCTGCCCAAGCTGTGCAGCGGCGAGGCCTTGGTGGTTCTGGCCTCTCAGGAGCAAGGCAAACGCTATCGACTGGACGCTTCTTCCTGCGTCAGCACGGTGGCCGACGGTGGCTTCCACCTCAGCGGAGCCAAAAGCCTGGTGCCCGCTGGAGACCAGGCGGACGCGTTTTTGCTGTCGGCCATGCTTGATGGCGAACTGGCGCTGTTTTTAGTGGAGCGCCTGTCAGCAGGGGTACAAACACGCGGCTATGGTACGCAAGATGGGGGCCGCGCGGCTGAACTGCGCATGCACCAAAGCCCGGCCACCCTGATTACACGCCATGGCATCACGGCGCTGGAACACGGCGTCGATATCGGCATCGCTGCCTTATGTGCCCAAGCGGTCGGCGCTATGGACAAAAGCCTGGCGATGACGGCTGAGTACATGAACACCCGCAAACAGTTTGGCGCTACATTGTCCAGCTTCCAAGCCCTGCGCCACCGCGCTGCTGATATGAAGATGAAGGTGGAGCTAGGTCGCTCTATGAGCTACTACGCCAGCCTCAAGCTCAATGCCCCTGCCCCTGAACGCCGCGCAGCCATGGCACGTGCCAAATACCAAATCGGCCAATCGATGCGTTATGTGGGCCAGCAGGCGGTGCAATTGCACGGTGGCATCGGCGTGACCAATGAGTACATGGTGAGCCATTACTTTAAGGCGCTGACCCAAATGGAAATGAGCTACGGCGACAGCATGCACCAGCTTGGCGAAGTGTCGGCACGTATGCAGGACACGGCTGGCGTCTTTGCCTGACGTCTTGCGCCCGGATAGGCTTGTGGGTTAGCGTGTGCCTCCGCCGCCCGTAAATCCGCCGCGGGCAGCTATTTATTGCGGCGCAGCAAAGCCTAGTTTCAATTGGAAACATGTGTTGTTTCGATTGGTTGCGCCTGCCCGGGACCCAGGAAATGTAATTCGGATGGTCTGGTACCTACCCGCTGGCTTGTTTGAGGCCTTGCTACAGGATGAACCCACTGTCTGCCCACCTGTGGGCTGCTGGAAATTGCCGCTCGCTTAGCGCCTCGCCAGCGCGGACATCCTGTAGCAAAGAATTGCATTTAAGATGCCTGCGCCGCGAATTGCCGCCTTATGCTCTGTCTGGCTAAGACAATCCATTGCCTTAGACAAACCTTTGTCCTCACTTAAAAATGAAAAAAACGCGTTCATATCCCTTGCGAAAAGCCTGCCTTTTTTTCAGCGTGTCGCTAGTATTTCTAGCCGCTTGTGGCAACAAAGAGCCGACACCTGCTAGTGCGCCTGGCAGCGGCAATAACGCAGGGGCGGCGGCAGGCAGTGCTGGGGCGACGGCGGCCGCAGCGCCTGCCAGCGGGGCATCCGGTGCGGCAGCGCCGATGCCTCCGGTCACCGTCAGCACTGTGCCCGTGGAGCAAAAAGATTTGGCCGTGCGATTGCGGGCCACCGGCGTGGTGTCCCCCATCAACAGCGTAGACGTCAAAGCGCAAACCAACTCCATCATCGGCAAGGTGTTTGTACGCGACGGGCAGTTTGTCAAAGCTGGCGACGTTTTGTTTACCCTGGATGCGCGCACCGAAGAAGCCAATATCATGAAGGCGCAAGCCCAGTTGGCCAAAGACACTGCATCGCTGGGGGATGCCCAGCGTCAGCTCAAGCGCGCACAAGAATTGGCGGCTCAAAGCTTTATCGCCCAGGGCCAAGTGGACACCGCAAGCGCCAATGTGGACGTCTGGACTGCCACGGTCAACTCTGACAAAGCGGCGATCGACGCGGCGCGTGTCGCCTTATCCTATGCGCGCATTTTGGCGCCCCAATCGGGCCGCATAGGCACTGTGAACGTCTCCAATGGCGCCACGGTGCAGGCCAATATCACCAATCTGCTAACGATTACCCAAGTCAACCCGATTGCTGTGACTTTTACGCTACCCCAGCGCAATATATCGGATGCCCTGGAAGCATTGAAAGCTGGCGGTGCGCCGGTCACTGCTACCTTGGCCGACAACGGCGGTACTTTCAAAGGCAAGCTGCAATTTGTGGACAGCCAGATCGACGCCGCTTCTGGCTCCGTGAAGGCCAAGGCCTACTTCAAGAATGACGAGGAAAAACTCTGGCCCGGCGCTTATGTCGAAGTACAGCAAACCCTGCGTGAGATCAAAGAAGCCCTGGTGATACCCCAAGGAGCAGTGATTTACAGCGCGCGCGGCCCCTTTGCCTACGTGGTGGAAAACGGCAAAGCGGTAGCGCGGCCCCTGAAAATCGTGCAAGCGCAAGGCGCGGAAATAGCTGTAACCGGCGTCACGCTGGGTGAGCCGATTATTCTGGAGGGCAAGCAAAACGTGCGCCCTGGCGCCCCGGTCATTGAGCGCGCCAAAGACGCTGCCAAAGATCCCAAGGCCGCAGCCAGCAGCGCAGAGGCGCCTGCCGCTAGAGCGAGCGCACCATGAATTTTTCAGAGCTGTTTATACGCCGTCCGGTAATGACGGTGTTATTGAATCTGAGTATTTTCATGGCCGGGGTCATCGGTTTGCGCAGCATTCCGGTTGCGGCACTGCCCAGCTATGACACGCCGGTGATCAATGTGTCTGCATCACTGCCCGGCGCCAATCCGGACACCATGGCTACCTCCGTGGCCTTGCAACTGGAAAAGCAGTTTCAAACCGTTCCCGGCCTCAAAACCATCAGCTCTTCGAGCACCCTGGGTCAAACCAACCTAACGCTAGAGTTTGAAGAAGGCCGCAATATCGATGCCGCCGCCGTGGATGTGCAGGCCGCCTTGCTGCGCGCCCAGCGCAGTTTGCCGCAGGACATGACCAATCCGCCGTCCTACCGCAAAGTCAATCCTGCCGATGCGCCGATTCTGTTCCTGACGCTTACATCACCCTCGCTGTCCCCACAGGAATTGCAGGACTATGCCGAGCACCTGATTTCCCCCACCATGTCTACCATCGAAGGTGTGGCTCAAGTCAATATTTATGGAGCCAAACGCTTTGCCGTGCGGGTCCGTGTAAGGCCGGAATCTTTAGCCAGCATGAATATTGGGCTCGATGAAGTCAGCGCTGCGCTGCGCGCTGCTAACGTGAATACTCCTGTGGGTACGCTGGACGGCCCCACGCAGACCTTGGTCTTACAAGCGAACAAGCAGCTCAGCAGTGCGCGTGAATTCGCCAACCTGATCATCAGCAACAAAGGCGGCAACCCAGTGCGCCTGCGTGATGTAGCCAAGGTCGAGGACAGCGTGGAGAACATGCGCACCTGGGCGACCTTCAATGGCGAGAATGCCATCACGATTGCCGTCCAACGCCAACCTGGCGCCAACACCGTCAAAGTGGTGGACACCATACGCGCCGCCTTGCCCAATTTGCAGTCGCAAATGCCCGGTTCGGTGGTCATGACCCCGATCAATGATCGCTCCATCTCGGTGCGCGATGCGCTGCATGATGTCTCGCTCACCATGGCCGGCACTGTGGTGCTGGTGGTGCTGGTGATCTTTTTATTCCTGCGCCGCTTTGTGGCCACGGCCATCCCTAGCTTGTCCCTGCCTATCTCGCTCATGGGCGCTATCGCGCTGCTGTGGGGCATGAATTACAGCCTGGACAATATCTCGCTGCTGGGCATGACGCTGGCGGTGGGACTGGTCGTGGACGATGCCATCGTAGTGCTGGAGAACATCATCCGCCATGTCGAAAACGGCGAACCGCCCTTCAGTGCCGCCATCAAAGGTGCGCGGGAAGTGGGTTTCACCATTGTGTCGATTTCCACTTCTTTGATTGCAGTGTTCATTCCCATCTTTTTTATGCCGGGCGTCATCGGTTTGCTATTCCACGAGTTTGCGGTCGTGGTCAGTTTGGCTATTTTGGTGTCAGCCTTTGTGTCTCTGACCCTGGTGCCCATGCTTGCCAGCCGCTTTTTGAAAGAAGAATCGCACCAGGCTAAACCCGGCGCACTGGTGCGTATGTTTGAACGCGGCTTTGACAATTTGCTGGCCGGCTACACCCGCATGCTCGACCTGAGCCTGCGCTGGCGCAAAACTATTTTGCTAATTGCCGTTGCCACCTTTTTTGGCACGGTGTATTTGGTCAACATCATCCCCAAAGGGTTTTTCCCGGAAGAGGACATTGGGCAAATCACCGTCACGACTGAGGCCAACGAAGACATCTCTTTTGCCGCCATGATCAAGCTGCAAGAGCGCGCCGCCAACATCATCCGCAA
Organism: Comamonas sp. lk; assembly: GCA_945869165.1. Taxonomy (GTDB): domain Bacteria; phylum Pseudomonadota; class Gammaproteobacteria; order Burkholderiales; family Burkholderiaceae_C; genus Allorhodoferax. The sequence continues at coordinate 9,456 of CAMBNY010000023.1, forward strand.
TGACGAAAACGTGGAAGCAGTGAACTCCTTTATCGGCGGCAACAGCGGCCAAAATTCAGGCCGCATGTTTGTGACGCTCAAGCCCTCGTCCAAGCGCCTGCCGGCTAAAAAAGTGATTGAAAACTTGCGCAAAAAGCTGCGCTCTATCGCGGGCCTAAACGTCTTCATGCGCCCGATTCAAAACTTGCAATTGGGTGGTCGTCCCAGCAAAGCGCAATTCCAATACGTGCTGCAAAGCGTGCGCGCCGATGAGCTCAATACCTGGGCCGGTAAGTTGCAGGAAAAATTGCGCGCCGACCCACTGTTTCGCGACGTCACCAGCGACGCGCAATTTCGCTCCTTGCAAGCCCAGCTCAAGATCGACCGCGATCGGGCTAACAGCCTGGGGGTCAGTATGGAGGCGGTACGCTCCGCGCTATTTAGCGCTTTTGGCGAACGCCAGGTGTCCACCATTTACCTGCCCACTGACAGCTACCAAGTCATCATGGAAGTGGCGCCCGAAGCCAAGCAGGATGAGCAGGCACTGACCAATATTTATGTCCGCGCCAACACAGGCGCGCTGGTACCGATTAGCAACTTCACCACGGTCGAACGCGTGATGGGCGCAACCTCCATCAACCACGTAGGCCAATTACAGGCCGTCACCATTTCCTTCAATTTAGCACCGGGCACCGCTCTGGGCGACGCGACCACCAAAATCGACCAAGCGCGCGAGGCCATCCAATTGCCCTCGTCCATCATCACCTCCTATGGCGGCGATGCCGCGGTGTTCAAAAGCTCTCAGGGCGGCCAGGTGATTTTGGTCGTGGCGGCGCTGCTAGTCATTTACGTGCTGCTAGGCGTGCTGTATGAGAGCTACATCCACCCGCTGACGATTCTGGCAGGCCTGCCCTCGGCGGCCATGGGGGCGTTGGCGACTTTGATGCTGTTCGGGCAAGACCTGACGCTGATCGCCACCATTGGCGTGATGTTGCTGATCGGTATTGTCAAGAAAAACGCCATCATGATGATTGACTTCGCCTTGCAAGCCCAGCGCGAACAAGGTATGAGCCCGGAAGAAGCGATTCACGCCGCTTGCCTGATGCGGTTCCGTCCGATCATGATGACCTCGCTGGCGGCCATGTTTGGTGCTTTGCCGATCGCCCTGGGCGTGGGTGCAGGTGCCGAATTGCGCCAGCCCCTGGGCCTGGCGGTAGTGGGTGGACTGGTTTTTTCTCAGGCGATTACACTTTTTATCACACCGGTGATTTATTTGGCCATGAACCGCTTTAGCGGCACTGGCCCCATCACGGATCCGACCCTTGATGTCTCTTGACGGTCGCGACACCGGCAACTTTCTGAAACTTGTATCGCTTTCTGACGTTGCCTGAACTGGCCCCGCTACCTTAACGCCAGAAGTGGCGATCCCGATGTCCGTAACCCCAAGGCACCATCACCCTAGGTGCAATCAATGGGCGGAAATGCGCGGCGGGGTAGTACACGCTAGGCGCCGGTACCGTTACATAGGTCACGCTGGGCTGCACGTATACCGGCGCGGGTGAGGAAATGATGGTGGTTGAAACAGGCGCTTGCGAGATGACGCTATTGGCGGGCGACACCTGGACTGCAATCGTGGAACCAGGGTCCTGTGCCATCTGCACGCTGTACTGTCTGCCTCCAAATTCATAGACGACCTGGTAGCCCGTGGTGCGGTTTTCCACGAAGTTTTGTACGGTGCAGCGCTCTACGTTTTGGATCCGTTCGCCGCCGGGGCCCTCTACCCGGTCGCCAATGACCGCTCCTCCCATTGCGCCGATCATGGTTGCCACCGCTCGCTCGCCACCGCGCCCTCCCACGGAATTTCCCAATAAGCCACCCGCAATCGCCCCTAAGGCTGCGCCAGCGCCACTGTTGGATTGCTGATAGATCACCTGTTCGGTACTGCACACCCTCTGGGGGATGGACACCTGCTGCACGATCGGAGTGGAGGACAGGACACGCCCCTGATCCTGGGCCCAGGCAGCGCAAAGGGCAGAAATCGTCAATGTTCCAACAAGCCATGATTTCATTAGTTGCTCCTTAGGCAGAATTCGCCGCGGTTTGAATCTGCGGCACAAGCACCGCATGTGAGAACTTAACGTCGCTCGAGTGAAGCCGGTTGACAGCCTTTACGCGCCAGCCACGTTTTCTCGTCTGTCAGCCTAAGGCCATGGATAATCACCGGAGCAGCCTAGCGACGCCTCAAACATCGCGCCTACGACAAAACCACCCGATCAATCAGTGAGCCTCGTTCCACCTCCCACTTTTTCGGCGCCAAAGGGCGCCCAGCCGCTTTTTTGGCGCATTTTGGTAATGCTTCTTGCCTTGGCACTGCTGCCCACCCTCTGGACAAATTTGGATCTTGAGGCCGCTGCCTGGTTCTACGGCCCGGGCAAAAGTCAAAATATCATCGCTTGGTTCTGGGTGGAGGCGATCAATTTGTATCTGCCCGCCGTTTTCCGTGGCTTCGTGCTCATAGCCTTGGCGGCCTGGATTTTTGCTATTTTTCGGCCGGCCTACCGCCATTGGCGCCTACCCCTGGCCTTTGTAGTACTGGGTGGCGCACTCGGTCCTGGCCTTTTAGTAAATCATGGGTTCAAAGAGAACTGGCAGCGTTCGCGGCCCTACGAAGTGCAAAACTTTGGCGGCACCCAGCAATTTACCCGTGCCGGCCTCATCACCGACCAGTGCAATAACAACTGTTCCTTTGTCAGCGGCCATGTGTCTTGCGGGTTTTTTATCGTTTCCCTGATGCTGGTGCATACCCGCCGCCGTCGCATCTGGGCGGGTGTCGGCCTAGCCACATCAGCGCTGGTCAGTTTTGCACGCATGGCCGATATGGCGCATTGGCTCAGCGATGTGCTCTGGGCCGGTCCCATCACCCTGCTGTGCAGCTGGCTGGTATGGCGCATCTTGTTATGGCTTTATGCAAGGCCCGAACCAGACCCTGCGCAAGCCGTTTAAGCCTGTTGCCCCAACGCGTGGGTCGCAGATTGAAAACCAGCCAGGCTCGGGACCGTGAACCGACCCGACCGCCCAGCGTGTCTGCATTAACGAGGTCCGACCGCCAATCCGGTTAACACGTCGCTGTAGCGCAATCGCATGCGCAATTCCTGCTTCATGCGCCGGTTATCCAGGCGGCGCGATTCGCCCATGAAACTCATTTGCATGGGCGACAGCTCCCTGGCCAATGCCTCACGGGTAAATCTGGGCGGAGGCGGCAGACCGTACAGTGCGGCTGCAGCGTCCATATAGTCGCCCATTTTGAGCGCGGTGTCGTCGCTGACGTTAAAGCTGCGTTGCGCTCCGCCCCGCCAAAGAGCCAGCATGCATGCGCGCGCCAGGTCGTCGGCGTGGATATGGTTGGTAAACACATCTTCCTCCCGCCGCAATACGGGCGTCCTCTTTTGCAGCCTTGCCAACGGCGTGCCGCCCTCACGATCGGCCGCATAGATGCCGGGAATGCGCAAAACCCGGACAGAAGTCCCGGCGGCACGCCCGAAATGCAGCACTGCTGCTTGCGCATCGGCGCGGCGCTGGGCCCGATCGGTTTGCGGCCGCAGCGCCCGTGTTTCGGAAACCAGAACGCCCTGGCAATCGCCGTAAACACCGGTAGTGGACCCGTAGACCAAAGACTGCGGTGCCGCTCTAAGCCGCAGCGCAGCCATCAAATGCCGCGTCCGTTCGTCGCGTGGCCCCAGGGCCGCGGGCGGCGCCAAATGCAGCACGTGGGACGCCAGTGCGCCAAGCCGACGCAGGGTACGCATATCGTCCAGATTTCCGATCAGTGGAACGATGCCGGCTTCGCGTAAGGGGGCTACACGTGTGCTTTGCGAGGTCAATGCCAACACCCGCACACGGGGTGTCAAGCCTCGCGCCACGCGCAAGCCCACGTCGCCGCAGCCAACAATGAGCACGCGGCTGCGCCGAAAGCGTGCGGGCAAGGCACCTAAAGGGCTTTGGTTTGAGGGCAAAATCAGGGTTTAGGTTCGATGTAAACCCCAAGGATAACCATAACGATGAATGCCAGCGCCGCCAGTTTTGCCATTTCAGTCCAGCCCAGCGGCATACATTTTGAAGCCCAATCCAACGAAAGCCTGCTGGCCGCAGGTATCCGGCAGGGCATAGGCCTGCCCTATGGCTGCAAAGACGGCGCCTGCGGCTCCTGCAAATGCAAATTGGTAACCGGCCAGGTGCAGCAGAGCAATTTCCAGCGCAAAGCGCTCAGCGAAGACGAAGAAGCACAAGGTTTTGTGCTCACGTGCAGCGCCCGAGCCCTGAGCGACATCACACTTGAATCGCGCCAGGTCACGCCCGCTGGTGCGCTGCCGATCAAAAAAATGCCCACCCGCGTGAGCAGCCTGGTCCGCAAGACCGAGGACGTGATGTTGATGCAATTGCAATTGCCATCCAACGACAGCTTTGTGTACCGCGCGGGTCAGTATGTCGAATTCATTTTGCGTGACGGCGCCCGCCGGTCTTACTCCATGGCCAATGCGCCCAGCCATGGACCAGCCGTGGAACTGCACATTCGCCACATGCCCGGTGGCCGCTTTACCGATCTGGTGTTCGGCTCCATGAAGGAGAAAGACATCTTGCGCATTGAAGGGCCTATGGGCTCTTTCTTCCTGCGGGAAGAATCAAGCAAGCCCATGGTATTCCTGGCCTCGGGGACCGGTTTCGCGCCGCTCAAGGCCTTGCTGGAGCACATGCAGCACTGCGGAATCACGCGCCCGGTCGCGCTGTACTGGGGCGGGCGCCGACCGGCGGATTTGTATATGGACGACTGGATTGGCGCGCAGTGCGCCGTTATGCCGCATTTGCGCTACGTGCCTGTGATTTCCGACGCGCTGGCGCAGGATGCTTGGCAAGGGCGGACGGGTTTTGTACACATGGCGGTGCTCCAAGATTTCCCTGACTTGTCCGGTCACCAGGTTTATGCCTGCGGCGCGCCGATCGTGGTGGACTCCGCTAAGCGCGACTTTTGCGCGCAAGCCGGTTTACCCGTGGAAGAATTTTTCTCCGACGCCTTTACTTCGGAGGCAGATAAGCACTGAGCGCTTGGGCAGTGCCGCCCGCTGGCCCTGCGCTAGGGCGTTGGCTCAGCACCACAGCCACTACGACCACTACAGCGCCCACCTGCGCCATGGGCGTCATCAATTCGGCCAGGTAGATCCAAGCAAATAAGGCCGCAAACACAGGCTCCATGGCGTAAATAATTGCCGCTTGCTCGGCCGAAACATGCGTCTGCGCCAGGGCCTGCAAAAAGAAGGTGGCGGCTGATGCCAATGCACCCAAAAACAACAAACCGAGCCAGACTTCCAGGGTGATTACCTCGGGCAGGCTAAGTACGCGCGCCGGCCCGCTATCGAGCAGCATCCACACCAGGCCCATGGCCGCCATACACCAGACCTGGGCCGAGGCCAACTGCACCGCCTTGTGCAGGCGCGCGCGGGCCGACATACCCATGGTGTACACCGCATAGGCCAGTGCCGCAAACAACGTGGCCGCGTCGGCCAACAAGTGGGCCTCGCCGTCGTAGGACATCATGCCGATGCCCAGACATGCCAGCGCGGCGGCTAAAAATATCAGCCACCTGGGCCGCGAGCCCAGCAACAAACCCAGCAAGGGCACCATCAACACATTCAGACTCGTGAGAAAAGCGCTGCGGTTAGACGCAATGAACTGCAAACCATAGGCCTGCGCCGCCATCGAAAAAAGCGCCAGCACGCCCAGCCAGAAACCATCGCGCCAGGCAGCGGCGCTAATGCCGCGTACGAAGGGCAGCATGCAAAGCGCCGCAATGCAAAAACGCAAGGTGGTGATTTCCACACCACTGAGGATGCCTGTGGCCACTTTGAGCACCGGAAACGTCATGCCCCATACCACTGTCACCAGCAGCAATATCAAGGGGTAGCGGTAAGGCATGCGCCCCGGCGCCTGCAGCACTTATTCGCCCAGATAAGCCGCGCGCACTTTCGGGTCATTCAGCATTTGCTTGGCGTCCCCGCTCATGGTGATGATGCCCGACTCCATCACATAGCCCCGGTTGGCAATCGACAAGGCACGGCTGGCGTTTTGCTCCACCAGCAGCACGGTCACGCCCTGCGCATACACGTCTTGCACCACTTCAAAAATCTTGTCTACCATCAAAGGCGACAAGCCCATAGAGGGTTCGTCCAGCAGCAGCACTTTGGGCCGGCTCATCAAGGCCCGGCCCATGGCCAGCATTTGCTGCTCACCACCGGACATGGTGCCTGCCAATTGCGTGCGCCGCTCTTTGAGGCGCGGGAAGATGGCAAACATTTTTTCAATGTCGTCCTCGATGCCTTGTTTGTCATCGCGGATGTAGGCACCCATGTACAGGTTTTCCATGATGGACATGCGCGTGAAAACGCCGCGTCCTTCGGGCACCATGGCCAGGCCTTGCTTGACCAGGTCCCAGGGGCCTTGGCCGCGTATGCTTTTGCCCATGTAGGCAATATCGCCCCCGGCCAATGGCAGCGTGCCGGTAATGGCTTTCATAGTGGTGGTTTTGCCCGCACCGTTGGAGCCGATGAGGGTTACCAATTCGCCTTCGCGCACTTCGAAATCCACACCTTTGACAGCCTGAATACCGCCATAGGCGACTTGCAGTGCGCTTACTTGGAGCAATGTGTTGCTGGTCATATGCTTTCCTTCTAGGGCAGCACGCGCTACCCCGGTAGATGAAGAGGGTTTAGTGGCCGCTGGTGCCCAGGTAGGCTTCGATCACTTTGCTGTCTTTTTGTACTTCGGCGGGCGTGCCGTCGGCAATTTGCTTGCCGTAGTCCAGCACGGTGACGCGGTCGCATAAACCCATTACCAGCTTGACGTCATGCTCAATCAGCAAAATCGTGCGCTGGTCATTGCGGATGCGGTCTATCAATTCGCGCAGCATGATTTTTTCGGTGGCATTCATGCCTGCTGCCGGTTCATCCAGGGCGATGAGTTGCGGATCAGTCGCCAGCGCACGGGCAATCTCGAGGCGGCGTTGGTCGCCATAGCTTAGGGTGCGGGCTTTGTAATCGGCAAACTTGCCGATGCCCACGTAGTCCAGCAGTTCCTGCGCACGTTGCGCAATCTGCGCCTCTTCGGCTTTGAAGCTGGCGGTGCGAAACATCGCGCCCAGCAGGCCCGAATGCGTGCGCACATGGCGACCCACCATCACGTTTTCTAAGGCCGTCATCTCGGCAAACAGGCGGATGTTTTGGAAGGTTCGGGCAATGCCGGCTTGGGCCACGGTATGCACCGCCGTCGGTTGGTACGCCTTACCAGCCAGGGCAAAGTTGCCGCTATCGGGCGTGTACAAACCGGTGAGCACGTTAAAGAAAGTGGTCTTGCCTGCGCCGTTGGGGCCAATCAAGCCATAGACCTGGCCGCGTTCGATGGTGATACCGACATCGCTTAAAGCTTGCAGGCCGCCAAAGCGCTTGGAAACGCCCGAGACTTGTAAAACAATGTCTTTGGAAGAGGATGTTGCTGCTGTTGTCATGTGCATCCCCTTTCTTACGCTTTAGGCGCGTTAGCCAAGGACTTGCCATGCTCGGGCGAGGGCCACAGGCCGCGCGGGCGCATGAGCATGATGGTCACCATCGCCAGGGCAATAAGTAACTGGCGCAGGATGGAGGCATCCAGGCGCCCATCGGTCATGGTTTGCAAAGGACCGGCCACGTAGCGCAAAACTTCGGGCAAGGCCGACAGCAGCACTGCGCCCAAAATCACGCCAGGCAAATGCCCGATACCGCCTAACACCACCATGGCCACGATCATCACCGACTCCATGAGGCTGAAAGACTCTGGTGAAATAAAGCCTTGGAAGGACGCGAACATGGCGCCAGAGACGCCGCCAAAAGTAGCGCCCATGCCAAAGGCCGTGAGCTTGAGGTTGCGGGTGTTGATGCCCATAGCCTTGGCCGCAATCTCGTCCTCACGAATCGCCATCCAAGCGCGCCCGATGCGCGATTGCTCTAGGCGGTGTGAAATCAAAATACTAACTAGCACCAGCGCCAGGAACAGGTAGTAGTACAAGGACACCGACGCGAACTCGATACCCCACACCACCATTTTTTTGCCGATATTGATGCCGAAAAATTGCAAGGAGTCAATTTGCCCTATGCCTTTGGGGCCGTTGGTGATATTGACCGGGTTGTCCATGTTGTTGAGAAACACGCGGATGATTTCACCAAAGCCCAAGGTCACAATGGCCAGGTAGTCGCCACGCAGGCGCAGCGTGGGCGCGCCCAGCAGCACGCCAAAAATACCGGCCAAGCCCGCGCCCAAAATCAGCACCAGCCAAATCGGGGTGTGCATACCCGTCGGGTAGGCCGCAGCCAGCCAGGTAAAGGTTTCGGTCAGATGCGGCGAATTGAGCAGTCCATAACTGTAGGCGCCAATCGCAAAAAAGGCGACATAGCCCAGGTCCAGCAAGCCGGCATAACCCACGACGATGTTGAGGCCCAGCGCCAGCAGCACATACAGCAAAGCCATATCGGCAATACGCACCCAGGCGTTGCCAAAATTTTGTAAAACCAGCGGCAGCAGCAGCAAGACCGCCGCAATCAGCGCATAACGAAAGAAACTTTTAGGTGTCATAGCCATCGCTCCCTTTAGGCCCGGTCTGCCACGCGTTCACCGAGCAGGCCCGAAGGCCGCAGGGTCAGGACGATGATGAGCACGATGAAAGCAAAAATATCCGAGTAATGGCTGCCCAGCACGCCACCGGTCCAGTCGCCGATATAGCCCGCGCCGATCGATTCGATCAGGCCCAGTAAAACGGCGCCAACCACCGCACCTGCCAAATTACCGATACCACCAAATACCGCAGCAGTAAAAGCTTTGAGCCCAGGCAAAAAGCCCATGGCGTGTTGCGCGGTTCCGTAGTTGGAGGCGTACATCACGCCTGCAATCGCCGCCAGCACGGCGCCGATCACAAAAGTGGCGGAGATCACCACATCGGGCTTGACGCCCATGAGGCCAGCCACGCGTGGGTTTTCGGCAGTAGCACGCATAGCGCGCCCCAGCTTGGTGTAATTGACCAGCCACGTCAGGAGCGCCAAGGCCACTGCAGTGAATCCCAAAATCATGACCTGCGTGGGCGTAATCACAGCGCCCAAAACATGGAAAGGTTCGCTAGGCAGCAGCGTAGGGTAAGACTTGTAATTAGGCTTCCAGATAATCATGGCCAGCGTCTGCAAGAGAATGGACATACCAATGGCGGTAATCAACGGCGCCAATTTGGGGCTGTTACGCAAAGGGCGGTAGGCGATTTTTTCGATGATGAAGTTAAGTACCGCAGCCACCAAGCAGGCCACCACCAGGGCGATTAACAAAATCACATAGCCTGGCCAATCAGGGTAGGCCGGGCGCAGCACACTGATCACGGTCCAGCTGGTAAGCGCCCCCACCATCATGACTTCGCCATGGGCGAAATTAATCAGGTTAATGATGCCGTACACCATGGTGTAGCCTAGGGCGATGAGCGCATACATGCTGCCCAGCACCAGGCCGTTGATGACCTGCTGTACAAAAATATCCATAGATAACTCCGAAGTTGGATGACCAGGTCAGATGCGAATCCAGGCGTTCGATGCGCGTTTGATAGCAATAAACCGGCCGGTTGCAACGCAAGGCTGCGCGCCAGTCGCCGCGTGCGGGGATTCTAGCCAGTCGACTTGCTTCACAAGTTAATCATTGTTTTGGGGTTTACCCGCGTAGACAGCCCCTATTTATGATCAATTAAATAATTAAATAGATCCCTTTGCACTGGCATTACGCGCCCGCAACTCGCGCAATTTCTCAGCAATCCGTATTTCCAGCCCGCGCTCCACCGGTTGGTAAAACTGCATGTCTTCCATGCCCTCTGGCAAATAACGCTCACCCGCCGCAAAAGCGCCCTCCTCGTCGTGGGCGTAGCGGTAGTTTTTGCCGTAGTCCAGGTCTTTCATTAAGGTGGTGGGCGCATTACGCAAATGCATTGGCACTGGGCGCGTGCCCTCTTTCTTTACCAGCGCTTTGACTTCCTTGAACGCTTTGTAGACCGCATTGGATTTAGGCGCCATCGCCAAATAGACCACGCACTGGGCCAGGGTCAATTCACCTTCAGGACTGCCCAGGCGCTCATACACGTCCGCCGCATCGAGCGCCATGCGAAGGGCGCGCGGATCGGCCAGGCCAATGTCTTCGCTGGCCATGCGAATCAAGCGCCGCGCCAAGTAGCGCGGTTCGGCACCACCATCGAGCATGCGCACGAACCAATAGAGTGCAGCATCCGGGTCCGAGCCGCGCACCGATTTGTGCAGGGCCGAAATCGTGTCGTAAAACTGTTCGCCACCTTTGTCGTAGCGGCGCATGCGCTCACCGAGCACTTTGAGTAGCCAAGCCTCGTCAATCTGCACGCGCTTTTCCTGTTGCGCGGCGGCGGCCAAAGTCTCCAAGGTATTGAGCAAGCGGCGCGCATCGCCATCGGCATAGGCCACCAAGCGCTGCGCGGCTGCATCGTCCAAAGGTGGCACGGCATTCAAGGCGCGCGCTTTGGCAATCAATTGGGCCAGCGCCTCTTCGCCCAGCGGCTGCAAAACATACACGGCTGCCCGCGACAAGAGCGCCGAGTTCACTTCGAACGAGGGGTTTTCCGTGGTGGCACCGATAAAGGTAAACAAGCCACTTTCCACATGCGGCAAAAAAGCATCCTGCTGGCTTTTATTAAAGCGGTGCACTTCGTCCACAAACACCAGGGTGCGCCGCTGCGCGAGTCCATCGCGCGATTGCTGCGCCCGCTCCACCGCTTCGCGGATCTCTTTGATGCCGCCCAGCACCGCGCTGATGCTGATGAAGTCGGCATCAAAAGCATCGGCCATCAAACGCGCGATAGTGGTTTTACCCGTGCCCGGTGGGCCCCACAAAATGCAACTATGCGGCGTGCCTGATTCAAAGGCCAAGCGCAACGCCATGCCCTCGCCCAAGACCTGCGACTGACCAATCACCTCAGCCAGCGTGCGCGGACGCAGGCGCTCGGCTAGCGGTATGTGGTTGGAAGGCTTGGTGGACATGCGGATGGCGGCGCAAAAAATGAAATGTGGGGCTAAGGGCGTGTCAGCCGCGAAGGCTAGTGCAGCGCGGGCTGTGTGGGGTGCAGCTTTTGAGTGTAGTGGAGGCGCACAGCGGCTTCGTCAATCCTTATCCACCGTCCTGCCGTTGCGCATCACGCGCGGCAAGGGGCCGGTCCATTTGCACTGCCTCGACCAATTGCGCCTCTAGCAGCGCCACCGCAGGCGCCAAAGTGCCCGGCGCGCGGTGTAAGGCAATCTCTATTTCCGGCAGGCGCGGCAGTTGCTGCTCATCGCCCAGCACCCGCCATTGCGCAGGCACCATGCTTTGGGCCACCACGGTTAGTGCTAGCCCGCCGGACACCGCAATCATGCCGCCCGCAAAACTCTGGCTGGTGTAGGCAATGCGCCAAGGGATGGAGGCGGCATCCAGCGCCGCCAACGCATGTTCGCGAAACACACATCCTTCAGGGAACAAGGCCAAAGGCAAAGGCGTCTCCTGGTGTGCAAGGTGCTGGCGAGAGCCGGCCCATACCAGACGTTCGGTGCGCAAGACTTTGCCGCGGCGGCGCTCTGGTTGGCGGGTGATGATGGCCACATCCAAGTCGCCCGCCTCCACCCGGTCCAGCAAGGCGCCGCTCAAGGCACCAATCACCTCCAATTGCACGCGCGGATAAGCGTGGGCAAAGTGCGTCAGCACGCCGGGCAAAAACTGGTGGGCATAGTCATCTGGCATGCCCAGACGCACATGGCCCACGGCATGGGGTTGGTTCATCGCGACCAGGGCTTCCTCATTGAGCCGGATCATGCGCCGCGCATAGTCCAGCAGCACTTCGCCCTCTTCGGTCAGGCGGATCTTGCGCTTATCGCGTTGCAACAGGGCATGGCCTGTCAGGTCCTCCAGTTTGCGCAATTGCATGCTCACCGCCGACTGCGTGCGGCACAAATAGACCGCCGCCCGCGTGAAGCTGCCGCTGTCCACCACGGCGGTAAAGGCCTGCAGCAGGGCCAAGTCCAGGTATTTCAGCATCGCGGCCTTTTTTATCAGGATTCTTGATACCTAGCATAACAATTATTCGTTTGCCTTCAGATTGGCAAGCGCCTACATTGGTCTGGCGCGTCCTGTTGGATGCGAAGTGATGCACCGCAATCCACCCACCTTAGAGGAGACCTTCGCCATGTTCCATTCCATTGAAACCCACCTGGCGCTAGACCGCCGCCAACTCATGAGCGGCGCCGCCGTTTTGGGTTTGGCAGGTTCGCTGACCGCCCTGCCCGCCCTGGCCCAATCCACCCCGAAAAAAGGCGGCACGCTGCGCCTGGGTATGGAAGGCGGTTCCGCCTCCGACAGCCTGGACCCGCGCACCTATGCCGACTCCATCCCCATCAGTTACAGCCTGATGTTTTGGAACCAGTTGGTAGAAATCGACGCCAAAGGCAATGCCACCCCAGAACTGGCCGAAAGCTGGGAGTCCAAACCCGGCGCTGCCGAATGGATTTTCAATATCCGCAAAGGCATCACCTTCACCTCGGGCAAAACGCTGGATGCCGATGATGTGATTTATTCGATCAATATGCACCGGGGCGAAACCAAATCGCCAGCCAAAGGCATCTTGGAGCCGATCACGGACATCAAAAAGTTGGGTTCGCACCAAATCCAGATCACCATGAAATCGGGCAATGCCGATCTACCGTTTGTGCTTTCGGACTACCACCTGCTGATCGTGCCCAATGGCACGACCGACTTCTCCAAGCCCGACGGCACCGGCGCTTACACCTTGGTGGAATGGACGCCGGGCGTGCGCATCCTGGCCAAGCGCAAGCCGGGCAATTACTGGAAAACCGGGCGCGGCAATTTTGAAAACATCGAGCTGCGCTACATCGGGGATTCGGCGATCCGCACGCAGGCCTTGCTGACCGGCCAGGTCGATGCGGTCAACCGCCTCAACCCCAAAACCGTGGCGCTGCTGTCTAAAAACAAAGACATCAATATCACCCGCACCAAGGGCACCGGCAACCGCTACGGCTTTGTGGCGCTCATTGATGCCGACCCCTACAAAAGCCGTGACATGATGCTGGCCCTGAAGTACGGCATCGACCGGCAAAAAATTATCGACAACGTGTTTTCCGGCTACGCCTCTATGGGCAACGACCAGACCGTGGGCCCAGCGGACCGCTTTTACAACGCGGCACTTAAAGCCAAAAGCTTTGACGCCGACAAGGCTGCTTTCCACTTCAAAAAAGCCGGTGTCAGCGTGCCGCTGGAGGTACAGGTCTCCGATGGTTGCTACTCGGGCGCGGTGGATTCGGGCGTGATGTACCAAGAGTCGCTGAAAAAAGCCGGTATCAATATGGAAGTCAAACGCGTCTCAGGCGATGGCTACTGGGACAACGTCTGGATGAAAGCGCCGTTTTGCTCGGTCTTTTGGGGAAACCGCCCTACTGCCGACTTGCAAATTTCCACCCAGTTTTTGGGCGGTGGTGCTTGGAACGACACCCATTTCAAGAGTGCGGCTATGGACAAACTGGTCATCGCAGCGCGTATTGAACTGAACGAAGGAAAGCGCCGCGAGATGTACGCCGAGGCGCAACGCATTATTTCGGAAGAGGCTGGCATGGTCTGCTTTGCCGTCGGCGACCAAATGGACGGCGGCAGCAAAAAACTTATGGGCCTGGACTCGCATGCGCGTTACGACATGAACGACAACCGCTTGGCCGAAAAAGGCTGGTTCGCTTAAGCCAAGCCAAGTCACCTTATTCCAGCGCGGCACCTTGCCAAGGGGCAGCTGCCGCACTGGCTGCAATGCATAGTTATCTTGGGGAAACCATTTTGAAAATCGGATTTATCGGCCTGGGCAATATGGGCTCGGCCTCAGCCCGCAATATCGCGCGTGGCGGCCACACGCTGGTGGTACACGACATCAACCGCGACGCAGCCAATGCATTTTTGGCGCAGGGTGCGCAATGGGCCGATACGCCAGCGCAGGTCATGGACGCAGCAGACATTGTCTTTACCATGGTGTTCGGCCCCGCCGATATTGACCAGGTAGTGCGTGGCACCCACGGTTTCTTAAGCACCCACTGCGAGGGCAAAGCCTGGATTGACATGACCACCAGCAGCCCGCAATTGATGCGTGAATTGGGCGCCGCCTTTGAGGCCGCAGGCGGACTGCCGGTGGACTCGCCGGTCACCGGCTCCATCGACTCAGCCATCCGAGGCGACATGATTTTGTTCGTCGGTGGCAGCGACGCGGCTATCGCGCTGGTGCTCCCGGTGTTGGAGTTGGTCGGTGTCATCCGGCGCGTGGGGGCTTATGGCAATGGCTATGTCGCCAAGCTGGTGAACAACCAACTGTGGCTGATACACGCCGCCGCCATCGGCGAGGCCATGGTCACCGCAAAACTGGCCGGGCTAGAGCCGGACGTGTGGTGGGCCGCGATGAAGGGCGGCGCTGCCGAAAGCTTTGTGATGCAGCACGATGTGCCCTCGATTTTTGCCGGCCATTACGACCCGTCTTTCCGCCTGGAGTTGTGCCTCAAAGACCTGGGCCTGATCGCCGACCTGGTGGCCCAAACCGGCACCCGTAACGAACTCACCAGCGCCACACACCAACGTTTTGCCGAAGCGCAGTCGCGCTACGGCAAAGACGCCGGTGAGATGACGGTTTGCAAAGTGCTGGAGGATGATGCGGGGATTGACTTACGGGTCGCTGGGGACTGGACACCGCACTGGGAAGTACGGCATCCGTCTGAAGCTTAAAAACAAGGGCGCAGGTATCTAAGGTTTATCTAGCTCCGCCAAAAAAGCCAGAGCCGCTGCGGTGACCGCTTGTGGCACATCGATGTGAGATGCTGCACTTTCCAGATACACGCTTTTACGATGCATGGGCAAGCGATCGTAAATATAGCGCGGCCCTTGACCCCATCGATGGATCGGGTCTTGGGTTGTCCCAGCATAAAACACGGGAATACTGACCCGCACCTGGGCCGCTGACTCGGACATATTGGCCAAACCCTGTGGCTCATAGAACGACAAAAAAACTACCGCGCTGCTCACAATTTGACGCTTGCGGTCGCCGCTGTTGAAGTCGGTAAATTCAAAATCGCGTTGTTCGCCTTGCCCAATGTCGCGCCGCTCACGGGCCGCCCTCAAACTTGCGTGGGTTTGACCAGCCCGGTATTGCACCTCCGGCACATGCCCGGGCGCAAAAATCATCATGGCGTCCACGTCGCCATAACGCGCCGCATAGGCAATGGCCGCATTCGCACCAAGGCTGTGTCCCGCAAGGACTACGGTATTGGCGCCTTCGGAGCGCAGCTTGAGCACCAACACATGTACTTCCTGTAAGGCGCTAGCGTAGTCAACGTCGTACAAACGCTCGCGACTCCAAGTCATGGCGGGCGAGACCACACGCACGCCTGCAGCCTCAAAAGACGCCGCCAAAGGACCGGGTGGTTTACCCCACTTTCCGTGTAGGGCAACGACGGCCGTGCTGCCATTGATAGATAGCTGCCCCAGGCTTTGTGCAAAGGCTGAAAGGCAAAGACTTTGCCACGCAATGAAAAGGGCTAGCCACTGGATACGCATGACCAGCATGCCTACTGACGCAAAACGTCCACGCCAGCGGGCGGTTTGAACTGAAAAAGTGCGTTATCGAGCGCCGGGTTGGCTTCGAACTGCGTAAATTGCATCACCGAACGCTGGCCGAAACTGTCCAAAATTTCCAGGGTCGCCAGATTGGTCCCCTTAAACCCGATGCGCACCATTTGCAAGCCGCCGTCTTTGGATCGCGGGCGCGCCTGCACCCAGTCTTGGCCCTCTGAAGCCGCTTCATTGCTCAACTCAAAGTCAGTTTCCATCGCGCGCACATCGCTAGCCGAGGCGATCAAGGCGGCGGGGGTGGAGCCCAGGGCCTGCGCCTGTTTGCGTGCGGTGGCCTGGGCCAGGTCCACGTCGTACAGCCACAGGGTCTGCCCATCGGCCACGATAGTTTGTTGCAAGGGCTTTTGGAAAACAAAACGAAAGCGGTTCGGCCGCACAAACTCAAAGCTTCCACGGCTAACGCGCACCCGCGCGATTTGCCCTTCTTTGGGTGGCGAGGTCACTTGCTGCACAAACTGGGCGCGACCGCTGCGGGTGTTTTTGATGAAAGCGTCCAAGGCCCCCAATCCGGTGGTTTGCGACTGCGCGCTGACACAGCAAAACGCAAAGAGTGCGCTGGCGACACGGACGAGGGCTTGGTGGAATGTGATCACTAGCGGACTTTCGATCGGTGCGGCTTGTCAAGATGCACGTGCGGGTACCAAAATTTCGCGCTGCCCGCTGGAACTCATGGAACTGACCAGACCGGCGTTTTCCATATCCTCCACCAAGCGTGCAGCGCGGTTGTAGCCGATTTTCAGGTGGCGCTGCACCAGCGAAATACTGGCCTTGCGGTTCTTCAAAACCACTTCCACCGCCTGGTCGTACAGCGGGTCTTTCTCGCCGCCGCTATCGCCACCCTCGGCGTCTTCGCCATCCACCGTGCCGCCTTCGAGCAGGCCTTCCACATAGTTGGGTTCGCCGCCTTGTTCTTTGAGGTACTTCACCACGCGGTGCACTTCCTCGTCGCTCACAAAAGCGCCATGTACGCGGATGGGCAAGCCAGTGCCGCTAGGCATATAGAGCATGTCGCCCATACCAAGCAAAGCCTCGGCGCCCATCTGGTCCAAGATGGTGCGGCTGTCAATTTTGCTGCTCACCTGGAAGGCGATGCGGGTGGGAATATTGGCTTTGATCAGGCCGGTAATTACATCCACGCTGGGGCGCTGGGTAGCCAGTATCAAATGGATACCGGCGGCGCGGGCTTTTTGCGCCAGGCGGGCGATCAGCTCCTCAATCTTCTTGCCCACCACCATCATCAAATCAGCCAGCTCGTCGATTACCACCACGATGTGCGGCAGACGGTCCAGCGGCTCAGGGTCTTCGGGGGTCAGGCTAAAGGGGTTGTAAACAAAGGTGCCTTGCGCTTTGGCTTCATCGATCTTGGCATTAAAACCCGCCAGATTGCGAACGCCCATTTTGCTCATCAGCTTGTAGCGTTTTTCCATTTCGCCCACGCACCAGTTCAGGCCGTGCGCGGCCTGGCGCATGTCGGTGACCACGGGAGCGAGCAAATGCGGGATGCCTTCATAGACCGACATTTCCAGCATCTTGGGGTCAATCATCAACAAGCGCACATCGCGTGCTTCGGCCTTGTACAAGAGGCTCAAAATCATGGCATTGATACCCACCGACTTACCCGAACCGGTGGTGCCTGCCACCAGCACATGCGGCATTTTGGCCAGGTCGGCGACGATGGGGTTGCCCACAATGTCTTTGCCTAAGCCCATGGTCAGCATGGACTTGCCTTCGTTATAGACCTGCGAGCCCAAAATCTCGGACAGGCGGATGGACTGGCGCTTGGCGTTGGGCAACTCCAGTGCCATATAGTTTTTGCCGGGAATGGTTTCCACCACGCGGATAGACACCAGGCTCAGGCTGCGCGCCAGGTCTTTGGCCAGGCCCACAATTTGCGAACCCTTCACGCCAGTGGCCGGTTCGATTTCATAGCGCGTAATCACCGGGCCAGGCTGGGCCAGCACCACGCGCACTTCGACGCCAAAGTCCTTGAGCTTTTTCTCGATCATGCGGCTTGTCATTTCCAGCGTTTCGTTGGAGACGGTTTCCTGGCGCAGCAAGGCTTCGTCCAGCAAAGCCACTTGCGGCAGCTTGCTGTCGGGCATATCGGCAAACAAGGGCTTTTGCCGCTCTTTGGCCACGCGCGCGCTCTTGGGCACCTCCACCATGCGCTGCGTTTCCACCGGCACGCGCGGCTCGGCAAATACGGTGGGCGCCATCAGGGGTGCGATGTCCGGGCTGTCGTCGTAAGGCGCCGCACCAACCGCAGCGCCATCCATCGTCGGACCTTCGGGGTGCAGAGAGACTTCGCGCTCACGCAAGGCCTGCTGGCCCACCTCCAGGTCCTGCGCCAATGCACGCCGCTCTTGGAAGGATTTCCAGCGCGCATCCAGCCAGGCGCCTATGGCCTCCGAACTGTGGAGCCAGGAAAAACGGAAGGCCCAGGAACAGCCCATCAGCCCCGCGCCGATCGCCAGAAGTCCCGAACCCATGAAGCCCAGCAAGAGAACGGCACGCGTGCCCAAGAGATAGCCCAGCATGCCGCCGCTCTTGCCAGGCAAATACGGATCCAACCGGTAGAGACGGGTGTACTCTAATGTGGTGCTGGCCGCCAACAACAGCACCAAACCGATGCCCATGACGACTTGGGGATTGCGGACCCATAGCGGGCTTGAATGGTCTACCCTCACAGGCGGCGTAGGACCATACTGGCCCTGAAAACGGCGTATTGCCAGGCGCCCCCAGGCCATGGCAGCTAAAGCCAAACACCACCAGACGGAGTACCCAAACAGCAAATAACCCCTGTCGGCCAGTGAAGCGCCCAATTGGCCACCCAAGTTGACAATGGGCCTGCCGGCACCCGAAGTCGTCCAAGCCGCGTCGTGCACCGAATAGCTAGCGAAGGCCAGCAGCAGGAAAACCAGGCCAAAAAATCCGAGAAACAGGATAATTTCACTGGCAAAACGTACCCAACCAGCAGGGGCGGGGACTTCATCAATCGTGTCAGCGTGTAGCGTATGCAGTGAATAGGTCATGGGTTATGAGAAATTGCCTTATCCGCTGGGCGGGCGTTGCAAGGCCGAAGCTTAACCCACACCGCTTAGTCGGGCACTGCGACGGGCTCCGTAAAATAGCGGCTCGCGTGCGCTTCTCTTGGCGCGCTTTTGCAAGTTCCACCGGGCGCCAAGCCTGGCCACTTGCACTTTCCATCCCACTTTGACTGCACTGCCTTCCCCTATGACCACTGTCGCCCCCCACGCCCGCGTCCTGATTTTGGGCTCCGGCCCTGCCGGCTATACCGCCGCCGTCTATGCCGCCCGCGCCAACCTCAACCCGGTGCTGATCACCGGCATGGCCCAAGGCGGCCAGCTCATGACCACCACCGACGTGGACAACTGGCCCGCAGACGCCCAGGGCGTGCAAGGCCCCGATTTGATGCAGCGCTTTTTAGAACACGCCGAGCGCTTCAAGACGGAGGTCATTTTTGACCACATCAGCAGCGTGGACCTGAGCCAGCGCCCCTTTACCCTCAAGGGCGATGACAAAAGCTACACCTGCGACGCGCTCATCGTCGCCACTGGCGCATCCGCCAAGTACCTGGGCCTGCCCTCGGAAACCGCGTTTATGGGCCGTGGCGTGTCGGGTTGCGCCACCTGCGACGGCTTTTTCTACCGCGACCAGCTGTGCTGCGTCATCGGCGGCGGCAATACGGCGGTAGAAGAGGCGCTCTACCTATCCAATATCGCCAGCAAGGTGTATTTGGTGCACCGGCGCGACAAGTTCAAAGCCGAGCCGATTTTGGTGGACAAGCTGATGGAAAAAGTAGCCGCGGGCAAGATAGAACTCAAAACCTTCCAGACCCTGGACGAAGTGCTGGGCGATGCCTCCGGCGTCACCGGCATCCGCTTGCGCAGCACGGTGGACGGCAGCACCCAAGACCTGGCGCTGCAAGGCTGCTTTATTGCCATCGGCCACTCACCCAATACCGACATCTTCCAAGGCAAGTTGGCCATGGAAAACGGCTATATCGTGACGCAAAGCGGCCTCAAAGGCTTTGCCACCATGACCAGCGTACCCGGCGTGTTTGCCGCGGGCGACGTGCAAGACCATGTGTACCGCCAGGCTATCACCAGCGCGGGCACGGGTTGCATGGCGGCGCTCGATGCGCAGCGCTTCCTAGAGCAAGAATAAGCCGGGTGGGATAATCCGCCCCCATGACGATTACCTATAAAGACGCCGCCGGTATTGCCGGCATGCGGGTCGCCGGCAAGCTGGCTTCCGAAGTGCTGGATTACCTCACACCTTTCGTGCAAGCCGGTGTCACCACGAATGCGCTGGACCAACTGGCACACGACTACATCGTCGATGTGCAAGGCGGCATACCGGCGCCACTCAATTACAAAGGCGGCGGTAATACGCCTTACCCCAAGTCCATCTGCACCTCGGTCAACCACCAGGTTTGCCATGGCATCCCCAACGACAAAGCCCTCAAAAAAGGCGATATCGTCAATATCGATGTCACGGTTATCAAAGACGGCTGGCATGGTGATACCAGCCGTATGTTCATGGTGGGCGACGTGTCGATCGCTGCCAAACGCCTGTGCGCGATTACCTACGACGCGATGTGGCACGGCATCAAAATGGTGCGGCCCGGCATCCATTTAGGCGACATTGGCTATGCGATTCAAAAATTTGCCGAAGGCCAGGGCTTTAGCGTGGTGCGCGAGTTTTGCGGCCACGGCATTGGCCGGGTGTTCCACGAAGAGCCGCAAGTGCTGCACTATGGCCGCCCCGGCACTTTAGAAAAACTGGTGGAGGGCATGACCTTCACCATCGAGCCCATGATCAACGCCGGGCGCAAAGAGATCAAAGACGGCCCGGAAAAAGACGGCTGGACCATCGTCACCCAGGACCGCTCTTTGTCGGCGCAATGGGAGCACACCGTGCTGGTCACACCCACCGGCTACGAAGTGCTGACCCTGTCAGCAGGCAGCCCGGCCACCCCGGCCTTTGTGACTGCCGCGCAGTCGCAGCCCGCCTAAGCACGGCGGCCAGCGGGCAGCGCATGCCATGAGCGAATTGCAAGCCCTGCGCGCCGCCTACCGCAGCGGCAAAGAGGTATTGCTAGCGCGCGTGCAGACCCCAGGTTTCTCGGCCCGCAGCGTGCACAAGGTGCTGCATCAAGTAGCAGCGCAAGCCGATGGCTTACTCATTCAGCTTTGGAACCAAGCCGGACTTGGTGCGCCTTGCGCGCTGCTGGCAGTCGGCGGCTATGGCAGGGGCGAGTTGTTTCCCTATTCGGATGTAGACGTGCTGGTACTCATGCCGGACGACGCAGGCCAGAGCCCCGACCCGGAGCGCGCCCGGCGCATTGAAGGCTTTATCGGCAACTGCTGGGACGCGGGCCTAGAAATCGGCTCCAGCGTGCGCACGCTGTCCGAATGCCTGAGCGAGGCGGCCAAAGACGTGACGGTGCAAACCGCATTGCTGGAGAGCCGCTGCATTACCGGCGACCCGGCGCTGGCGGCAGCGTTTAAAACCGCCTTTATGGCTGCGATGGACCCGCGTGCGTTTTTTGTCGCCAAGACGCTGGAGCTTCGCCAGCGCCACACCAAATTTGAAGACACTCCCTATGCGCTCGAACCCAATTGCAAAGAATCGCCCGGCGGCATTCGCGATTTGCAAGCGATTATGTGGGTGGCCAAGGCCGCGCAATTGGGCACCAACTGGCAGGAACTGCAAGCCACGGGCCTGGCCACGGCGCTGGAAATCCAACATATAGAGCGCAACCAGGCGCTGCTGTTTTTGATCCGGGTGCGCCTGCATCAGGCCGCGCAGCGGCGCGAAGACCGACTGGTGTTTGACCTGCAAACTGCGGTGGCCCACAGCTTTGGCTACGCCAATAGCGGCGGCGAAGGCCGGGCGCTGGCGCGCGCAAGTGAGGCGCTGATGAAGCGTTACTACTGGGCAGCTAAAGCGGTGTCGCAGCTCAACCAAATTTTGCTGATGAATATCGAGGAGCGGCTCAATCCCTCCACCCACAACCTGCGCCCCATCAACGAACGCTTTAACGACAAAGCCGGTATGCTCGATGTGGCCAGCGACGATATCTACCACCGCCAGCCGCACGCGATTTTGGAAACCTTTTTGCTCTACCAGCAAACCGTGGGTATCAAAGGCTTGTCCTCGCGCACACTGCGCGCGCTCTACAACGCGCGCGCCTTGATGGACGGCGCCTTTAGGCGTGACCCGGTCAACCGCGCCACCTTTAGCCAGATATTGATGCAGCCCCAGGGCATTACCCACGCTATGCGGCTGATGAACCAGACCTCGGTGCTGGGCCGCTACCTGTGGGTGTTTAGGCGCATCGTGGGGCAAATGCAGCACGACTTGTTCCACGTCTACACCGTGGACCAGCACATCCTGACGGTGTTGCGCAATGTGCGGCGCTTTTTTGTGGTGGAGCATGCGCACGAATACCCGCTGTGCTCGCAGTTGGCAGCCGGTTGGGACAAGCCCTGGGTGCTGTACATCGCCGCGCTGTTCCACGACATTGCCAAAGGGCGCGGCGGTGACCATTCCGAATTGGGTTGCGTAGAGGCGCGGCGCTTTTGCAAGCTGCACGGCATTGGGGCAGAAGACACGGCGCTGGTCGAATTTCTGGTGGCCCAACACCTGACCATGAGCCATGTGGCGCAAAAGTCTGACCTGAGCGATATCGATGTGATCAGCGCATTTGCCAAGCGCGTGGGCAATGAGCGCAATCTCACGGCTTTGTATTTGTTGACGGTGGCCGATATACGCGGCACCTCGCCCAAAGTCTGGAATGCTTGGAAAGGTAAATTGCTAGAAGACCTGTACCGCTACACCGCACGCGCGCTGGGCGGGCGCGCGCCCGATGCACAGGCCGAGGTCGAAAGCCGCAAGCGCGAGGCCCTGGTGATGCTGGCCTTGCACGCCCTGCCCTTTGAAGCCCACAAAGCCTTGTGGGACACCCTGGAGGTTAGCTACTTCATGCGCCACGAGGCAAGCGATATTGCCTGGCACGCCAAACAACTCTCGCGCCATGTGGATGCCAAGACGCCGGTAGTGCGCGCCCGCCGCTCCACCGTAGGCGAGGGCCTGCAGGTGCTGGTCTACACGCCGGACCAGGCCGATTTGTTTGCCCGCATATGCGGGTATTTTGACCAGGCCTCTTTCAGCGTAGTCGATGCCCGCATTCACACCACCCGCCATGGCTATGCGCTCGATACCTTTGAAGTGGTGACTTCGGCGGGTATGGAAGAACATTACCAAGCGCTGACCAATATGATCGAAGCTGATTTGGCGCAAGCGATTGCGCAAGCCGGCCCGCTGCCCGCGCCCAGCAAAGGCAGGGTGTCGCGCCGTGTCAAAAGCTTCCCGATTGCGCCGCGCGTGACGCTGCGCCCGGATGAAAAAGCACAAAACTGGCTGCTCAATATTTCTGCCAGCGACCGCTTGGGCCTACTTTATTCGATTGCCCGCGTGCTGGCGCAGCACCAGATCGTGGTGCAACTGGCCAAAGTGGCCACGCTGGGTGAGCGCGTGGAAGATACGTTTTTGATTCACGGCGCGCCTTTGCAGCACAATAAAACCCAAATTGCCATCGAGACCGAGTTACTGGAGGCGCTGGCGTCCTAGGGAAGCTCTGCATGAGTCCAAACCCGTCATTGCGAGCGCAGCGAAGCAATCTATTTTTGCTTGCCTATCAAGCACTGATGGATCGCCGCGTCGCTGCGCTCCTCGCGATGACGGACTTATACAGACCTTACCTACGTCTTTCGAGGACGGTACCGCTCGCGACAACATTTTGGTAAAGCTACGAAATTTCAAAGGAGACAAGACCATGCAAGACCCCCATTCAGCATCCTCTGGCGCGCTGCGCCGCCGCAGCCTGATGGCCGCAGGCGCTGCCACTGCCCTGGCCCACAGCCTGCCCGCCATGGCGCAAAGCAAAACCGTGTTGCGCATATCCTCGCCTGCGGTGCCGGACGACTGGCACGCCAAGATGTGGACGGTGTTCAAAGAGCACTTAGACAAAAGCGCGCCAGGTGAGTTTGATGTGCAGATCAACCTGAACGCGAGTCTTTTCAAACAAGGCGCCGAACCCGCCGCTATGGCGCGCGGTAACTTGGAGTTGACTACCGTTTCCGCCGCCGATATTGCCAAAATAGTGCCCGAGTTTTCCATCTTCACCGCCGGTTATGTGGTGCGCGACCCGGCTCAGCAGCAAAAGATTTTTAACGGGCCCATTGGCGCTGAGCTCTTCAAAACCGTATCCGAGAAAATGGACATCAGCGCTTTGTCCACTTGCTATTTAGGCACGCGCCAACTCAATTTGCGCGAAGTGCGCAATGTGCGCGCGCCTGCGGACCTCAAAGGCATCAAGCTGCGCATGCCCGGCTCCAAAGACTGGTTGTTTTTGGGCGAGGCCCTAGGCGCCACAGCCACGCCGCTGGCTTTTGGCGAGGTGTATTTGGGCCTGAAATCCGGCACCATCGACGCGCAGGACAACCCGCTGCCCACTGTCAAGGCAGCCAAGTTTTACGAAGTGACCAAGCAAATTGTGCTGACCAGCCACTTGGTCGATGGTCTGTTTATCGCTATCTCGAATAAAGCCATGCAAGCGCTCAGCCCGGCCCAGCGCAGCAAGCTGCAAGCGGCAGCCCAAGCCGCAGCGGCATTCAACAATGAAAACCGCCTGAAAGAAGAATCCCAGTTGGTGGAGTTCTTCAAGAAAGAAGGCTTGCAGGTGAACACGCCCGACTTGGACGCTTTCCGCAAAACCGTACAAGCGGCCTACCAAAACGCCGATTACGCCAAAACCTGGCCCGCCGGTCTGTTAGAGCGTATCAATGCAGTGCGCTGAGGAAGCTCTGCATCAGTTTAAGCCCGTCATTGCGAGCGCAGCGAAGCAATCCATCTTGGCTTACCAATCAAGCCCTTATGGATCGCCGCGTCGCTACGCTCCTCGCGATGACGAACCAACGCGGACCTTCTCTGAGGCCCCGGCCCCACGATGAAAACCTGGCTGCACAAGGCCGCGCAGGCACTGGGCGGCGTGTTGTTTGTTGCTTTGTTTTTGGTTTTCGTGGTGCAAATCACCGCGCGCTTTGGTTTTAACAAACCCCTGGCCTGGAGCGACGAGGCAGCGGTCATTCTGTACGTCTGGATTATTTTGTGGGCCGCAGCGACCATGGTGCCGCAGCGCGAGCATGTGGCTTTTGACCTGGTGTGGAATTTAGCCAATGCGCGCTGGCGCCGTATCCTGCAAATTCTGGGCAATGCGCTGGTGGGCGGTCTGGCATTGGTCGCCCTACCAGCCAGTTGGGACTATGTGCGCTTTATGGCACGCGAGGGTACGCCCGTGCTGGGCGTGCCGCTGATGGCGGTCTATATCCCTTTTATCGTTTTGCTGCTGGGCATGGTGCTGCGCAGCCTGGGGCAGATCGTGCAAGCATTGCGCGGCCCTATGGACAGTCCTATGGATAGTCCCGTCGATAGCCCGGGTAGCGCTTCCCTTGCAGGCGAAATCAGCAACAAGGGCATAAGCGGGGTGGCACCACCATGAGCCAGCCCCTACTCCTCTTGGTGGCGGTCATGGTGATCACCATGCTGCTGCGTATGCCCATCGGCTTTGGCATGCTGGCCGGGGGCATTGCTTATCTGCTGGCCAAGGGCCAGGACTTAGGGCTGGTGGCTGAGCAAGTGTGCAACGGCCTGTACAACAACTATGTGCTGCTGTCGGTGCCCATGTTTGTGTTTGCTGCCAACATCATGAACGCGGGCACGGTGAGTGAACGCCTATTTGATTTTTGCCGCATTCTGGTGGGCCGCATGCGCGGCGGCCTGGCGCAGGTGGACATTGTGGTGAGCGTGATTTTTTCCGGCATGAGCGGGAGCGCGATTGCCGACGCCGCCGGGCCGGGCCTGGTCACCATCCGCGAAATGCTCAAGAAGCCCGAGTACACGCCTGGCTTCGCCGGTGCGGTGGTGGTGGCCAGCGCCACCTTAGGTCCCATCATCCCGCCCAGCATTCCGATGGTGATTTACGCCCTGGTCTCCGGCACCTCGGTGGGCGCTTTGTTTTTGGGCGGCGTGGTGCCTGGGGTCTGCATGGCTTTGCTGATGATGCTGGTGGTCCACATCATCGCCACGCGGCGCAATATGCCGCGCGAAGCGCCCGTGCCTTTGCGCGAGTGGCCACAGATTTTTTTCCGGGGCGCCCTGCCCTTGTCCATGCCGCTGGTGCTGCTGGGCGGCATTTACAGCGGCGCCTTCACACCCACCGAAGCGGCAGCCGTGGCGGCGCTGCATGCCTTGGTGTTAGCGGCGCTGGTGTTTCGCGCCTTAAGCTGGAAAAGCTTTTGGGCCGTGGTGCTGGAGTCCACACGCAGCAGCGCCGTCATTACGCTGATACTGGCCGGCTCCTTTATCTTGAACTACGCTTTCACTGCCGAAGGCGTGCCCCAGGCTATGGCGCAGTGGGTCGAGGGCATGCAGTTGTCGCGCCTGCAATTTTTGCTCTTCGTGAATCTGCTGTTTTTGGTGCTGGGTTGCTTTTTAGATGTGTCGGTGCTGCTGCTGGTGTTTGTGCCCATGCTGCTGCCTGCGGTCAAGCTGCTGGGCATCGACCTGGTGCACTTTGGCGTGCTGGTGGTGCTCAACATGATGATCGGCCTGATTCACCCGCCCTTTGGCATGCTGTTGTTTGTGATCAAAGCGCTCACCGGCATTCCGATAGGTGCGATGATGAAAGAAGGCTGGCCGTTTTTGCTGATGCTGCTGGCGCTGCTGCTGGCCATAACCGTGTTCCCGCAAATCGTGCTCTGGCTGCCGCAGACCATGGGCTACGCGGCGCACTAGAACGATCCCTAAACAGAGCGCAAAAATACGCGCTCAAAAAAACCCTTGGCGAGCTCGCCTGGCAGTGCAGGGCGTAGTGGCACGCAATTTGCTGAAAACCCGGCTAAGCGGCAACCATTGGTCGTCGCTTACAGGCATCCGCCCGCGCTCCAAGCTCCAAACTTTTGCGCTAGGGCGGATTCGTAAGGCGCGTAAGCGCTTTTGAGCCAACGCAGGAGTACGCCATGGCACAAGGTATTGGAATCCAAAGCATGGGCTGGGATATACGCACCGGCCCTTATGGTGAGAACGCGGGCGACCGCAAAAAGCGGCGTGAGCAACGCTTACGCCAGCTGATAGCCGCACTGCAAACCGGTGGGCTGGACGCCGCGCGAATGGCTTTCAGCGCCGTCGTTCGCCACGACGAGGACATGGCCCACAACGTCCATATTGGCAAAATTGGTGCCGCACTGCAAAGCAGCAACCTGGCCGGCGCCTGGCGCTGCGCCCAGGACTTAAAGCCGCTCTACCCCTGGGCCTTTCAGACACCGGCAAAAACGCCAGGGCACCCTTCCACCGTGCCAACTGCAGGGCAGCAAGTCAAGGACTTTACCGATGGCCTGACCGGCCGGATGTTTGACCTGATCGCCTAAGGCATTGGGGCGGTCTAGACGATTTTGACGCTCAGATTGGGCAGACCATCGATGTGCATTTCGATCACATCGCCGCGCACCTGCGGGTACTGCGCCCACCCTTGCCAAGGGTAGCCACCCGGCGGCTTCCAGCTTATTCTTATAAAATAACTATATAAATCAATTAGATAGAATATATATTATATGTAATTTGTGAGGAATTAGACGGATTTATTCGCTAACCTGCACACCCTTCCAGAAGGCCACTCGGTCTCGAATGGAGGCGGCCTCCGGCTTGGGGTCCGGGTAGTACCAAACACAATCCGGGTTCAAGTCCCCATCGACCATCAGCGAGTAATAGCTGGCTTGCCCCTTCCAAGGGCAGCCGCTGCGGTGGTTGCTAAATTGCACAAATTCGCGGTTCAGCGCGCTGGCGGGGAAATAGTGGTTGCCTTCAACCATGACGATGTCATCGCTTTGGGCTATCACAGTATTTTTCCAAATGGCTTTCATAGTGTGGCTTTCGAAATTAGGACAGGTGAGCGCTGGTGGGCAAGGG
The DNA here is from genome assembly GCA_945869165.1 of Comamonas sp. lk. Taxonomy (GTDB): domain Bacteria; phylum Pseudomonadota; class Gammaproteobacteria; order Burkholderiales; family Burkholderiaceae_C; genus Allorhodoferax. The sequence continues at coordinate 37,257 of CAMBNY010000023.1, forward strand.
CTTTAAGCCTTGGCAGTGCCTGGCAGCCTTTGGCGCGATAGTATCCTGCCGCACTGCCCGCCCTCTCCCAAGCCATGGAAACCATCCCCCTATTTCCCCTCTCCCACGGTCTTTTCCCCGACGGTCGCCTGGATCTGCAAATTTTTGAAGTCCGCTACCTCGACTTGATCCGCCGCTGCCATCGCGAGCAAACGCCCTTTGGCGTCGCTTGGATCGAGGAAGGCCAGGAAGTGACCGTACCCGGCCAGCAACCTAAGCTCTTCAGCTACGGCACACTGGCCCATATCGACAAGCTGGAGACGGTGCAGGCCGCACTGCTGCGCATACGCTGCCATGGCGGACAGCGCTTTGCACTTCACCACACCCAGGCCGGTCCGCTGGGCGTCTGGCAGGGCGAGGTGGAACTGCTGACGCCCGATGCCGAGGTGGATATCCCTACAGACTTGGAATACCTGGCGCAGCGCCTGGGCCGTGGCATCGCGGTCGCGCAGCAAGACGGTCGCCTGGCCGAATTGCCCCTGCAAGCGCCCTTTCGCCTGGACGAATGCGGCTGGGTGGCCAACCGCTGGGCCGAACTGCTGCCCCTGCCCACGATCTACAAACAAGCGCTGCTGCAAGAGAGCGACCCGCTGACGCGCTTGCGCGCGATTGACCGGAGCATGGACCGGGAAGATAAGGCTTAGCCACTTCAGGCCCCCCGCCGACGCATCCTCTGTAAAGGCATTGGATAGGTGGGGAATCCCCGATGGCCGCCACCCCGGCTCTAGGTTATCTTCGGGGGATGACACTAGCACTATCCATCCTTTTTATCCTCACCTACGCCGCCATTGCTTTTGAGCATCCACTGGGCGTCAATAAATCGGCGACCGCCCTGCTAGGCGCGGGCGCGCTGTGGGTCGTGTACGCCATGGCCGGACCCCAGGCGGGCGTGGTCAATGCCGAGCTGGCTGAATCGCTCACCGGCACGGCGCAAATTGTGTTTTTCTTGATTGGCGCCATGACCATTGTCGAGGTGATCGACGCGCACAATGGTTTTGAGGTGCTGACGCGGCGTATTTCCACCACCCGCCTGCCGGTGCTGATGTGGATGATTGGGCTGGCGACCTTTTTTCTCAGCTCCATTTTGGATAACCTGACCACCACCATCGTGATGGTTTCACTCATGAAGCGGCTGCTGGACAAGCGCGAAGACCGGCTGCTGTTTGCCGGCATCATCATCATCGCCGCCAATGCCGGCGGCGCCTGGTCGCCGATCGGCGATGTGACCACCACCATGCTCTGGATTGGCGGGCAGATCACTACGCTGGCGGTGATGCAAGGCGTAATTCTGGCGTCCATCGTCAATTTGCTGGTGCCTTTGGTGGCGGCATCCTGGATGGCCAGCGGGCGCGTGGTGGAGTCGCCCAAGGTCGTAGCCTCGGACAAGACCAGCACCACTGTATTTGAGCAAACCGTGATGCTGCTGCTCGGGCTGGGCGTGCTGGTCATGGTGCCGGTGTTCAAAGCGGTGACGCATTTGCCGCCTTTTATGGGTGTGCTGCTGGGCCTGGGCGTGCTTTGGCTGGTGGGCGATCTCATGCACAAGCAAAAGGACGAGGATGACAAACAAGGCCTGACGCTGGTGAGCGCGCTGGGACGTATTGATATGTCGGCCATAGTATTTTTTATCGGCATTTTGCTGGCGGTGGCGGTGCTGGAGCACAGCCATATCTTGCCGGCCCTGGCCACCTGGCTGGACCATGCGGTGGGCCGACTGGATGTGATCGTGCTGATCATCGGCCTGGTCAGCGCCGTAGTGGACAACGTGCCGTTGGTGGCCGCATCCATGGGCATGTACGATATGGCCCAGCACCCGCCAGACAGTTTTTTATGGGAATTTATGGCCTATTGCGCGGGCACCGGCGGCTCGATTTTGATCATTGGCTCGGCTGCTGGCGTAGCCGCCATGGGCCTGGAGCGCATCGACTTCCTGTGGTACCTGCGCAAGATCAGCGGCCTGGCCCTGGCCGGCTATCTGGCTGGTGCAGCGGTCTATGTGCTGCAATTTCATGGCATGCACTAAAGCCGCAGCAAGGGTAATCCCCATCCAGATGCTTTCTACCTGAACGGATTCTTACACCTTGCACCAATAAAATGCACGTTTGGCCCGGGGTAGACCGCCTACGCTGCCACATGCTTTGATGATTCACTGGAGAACTTATGAACTTTCTTTTATCCCTGTCCAAACGCATTGATGCGTTTAGCGAATGGATGGGCCGTTGGGTGGCCTGGCTGGTGCTGTTGGCGGTGCTCATCAGCGCGGCCAACGCCTCCATGCGCAAGGCCTTCAACATGAGCTCCAACGGCTTCTTAGAGATTCAGTGGTATTTGTTTGCCGCCGTATTTTTGCTGGCCTCAGGCTATACCCTGTTGCGCCAGGAGCATGTAAAGATTGACGTCGTCTCCGCGCGCTTTTCCAAGCGTACCCAAATTTGGATCGACATCATCGGCATCTGCCTTTTCCTGCTCCCCTTCACCTTCATGATCACCAAGCTGGCTATGCCGCTGGTGATTAATGCCTATGTGACCGGCGAGGTGTCCTCCAATGCCGGTGGGCTGATCCGCTGGCCGGTGTTTGCACTGCTGCCCATTGGCATGACGGTGCTGGCCATCCAAGCGGTTTCCGAGTTAATCAAGCGCATCGCCTTTCTGCAGGGACTGGT
>CAMBNY010000024.1 GCA_945869165.1 Comamonas sp. lk
CCTGCTCCTGCTCCTGCTACTGCTACTGCTACTGCTCATGCGCTAGCGCTCCCAGCCGCGCCGCGCGACGCCACCATCCGTTCACTACGACTGCCACGTTCACCAATCTAGGCCAACCAACCCGCCCCGCAACCTCCCGCACCAACACAGGCATCCGGCCCAAAAAAACCAAATTGCCTGTTAAGGCTCCCCTTCACCCCGGCGGGGGTGAAGGGGCGGGGGGGAAGCGGGGAATAAACCAACCGGAAGGGAAAAATTCGTTGAAATTCCACGATGAATTTCATCATCATTACGTTTTTAATATTTTTTACAATATCATTTACTTTCGATAAATTATTTAAAGGAAACGCAATATGCACAAACGTCACTTTGTTTTAGCTGCCGCCATCGCCGTGACTTTCAGCACCGCATTTGCGGGCCCGCTGGGTGCCCCTAACGGCAAGGTTGTACTCACCATTTCCGGAAAAATCGGCGAGAGCAATAGCCCAAAAGGTGTCGAGTTTGATATGGCCATGATCGAAAAATTGCCGCAGCGCACCTTCACCACGCTCACACCATGGGAGACAAAGCCCGTCCAATTTACCGGCCCCCTCCTGCGGGATGTGCTGGCCGCAGTTAAAGCCCAAGGCACTGTCATCAAGGCGATGGCGCTCAACGATTTTCAAAGCGCGATTCCCGTAGAAGATGCCGTGAAGTTCGACGTGGTGATGGCGCACAAAATGGACGGTCAGCCTATTCCGGTCAAAACAAAGGGGCCCTTGTTTATTGTGTACCCTTTGACGCTAAATCAGAGCTGCGCTCGGCGGTGTATTACGAGCGTTCGCCCTGGCAATTGAAGTCGCTCACGATAGAGTAGACGGCTGTGACTACGCCGCGCAGCGAATGGCGCTATTTTTTTGGCTAGCGATGCTGATGGGCAGCATGGCGTTGATGCTGGCCACATCGCTGTTTTATGATTTTCAGCAACGCAATTCCATCCGCCAAACTATGGAGCGGCGCTACGATTCGTTGACGGCACTGGTGTTCCAATTTGAGCGCGAATTTTTGCGCTTTCGCCGCTCGCTGGAAACCTCGGTGGAAAAGCCTAGCCCCGACAAGGTCCAAGAGCTAGCGCTGCGCTATGACATCCTGATCAGCCGCCTCAATCTGCTGTCCGAAAGCCCGAACGTTTCGGTACTGGAATCACGACCCGAGTTCAAATCGCTGATCTTGCAAATGAAGTCCACGGTCATCCCTGCAGAGGCGATGTGGGCGACAGGCACACCGCAGTTGGCAGAGATGCAAAAACTGCTGGAAACGCTCAATTCCATGGGTCCGGACGTGCAGGCGCTGAGCCTGGCGGCCAATTCGCAGGTGTCTTACCTTCTGGAAAATCAATCGCAAACCATGCTGCGCCAAAGCAATATGGTGATTGGCCTGAGCAGCGCCCTGCTGGTATTGCTGCTGCTCTCGGCACTGGCGCTGCTGCTGCGCCAACGCAGTCAGGAGCGCGAACATGCGGCGCTGCAGGCTTTGTCGGAAAGTCTGCGTGTAAAGAGTGCCCAGGCAGACGCATCCAACAGAGCAAAAGGCGAGTTTCTCGCCAATATGAGCCACGAGATCCGCACGCCGATGAATGGCATCATCGGTTTCACCGATTTGGCACTCGATACCCGCCTGGAGCCTATCCAACGCAGCTATATCGAAACCGTAAAGTACTCGGCGCAATCGCTACTGGTCATCATCAATGAAATTTTGGATTTTTCAAAAATCGAATCCGGCAAGATGGAGCTTGAATGCATCCCTGTGGATTGGCAGGCTCTAGTTCATCATGTTCTGCAAGGCCTGGCTGTTGAAGCCAGCCAAAAAGACGTGGCGGTGTCATGCAAACTGGCCGATCAGATGCCCTTGGACTGCCTGGGCGATCCGGGCCGCATCAGTCAGGTACTAAGCAACCTGTGCCATAACGCAGTGAAATTCACCGATAGCGGTTTTGTAGCGGTCAAAGTGCAAGCGCGGCATGTGGACGCGCACCGCTGCGAAGTGCGGGTGGCGGTGCGGGACACCGGTATCGGCATTGCCCCCGAAAAGCATGCCGCCGTATTCAATGCTTTTTCGCAAGGCGACGCCTCCACCACGCGACAGTTTGGCGGCACCGGGCTCGGTCTGACGATTAGCAAACGCCTGGTCGAAGGTATGGGTGGGCGCATGTGGCTGGAAAGTGCGCCCGGCCAGGGCAGTACTTTTTATTTCAGCCTACCCTTGCAACGGGGCACCCAAAATCTGCTGCCGCCCCCAGTAGCCGCCGGACCCCAAGTCTCTGAGGAAGTCCGAGAAGCGCCCCAGCGCACCGTGCAGCATTCCTGCTTGCAGGTACTGCTAGTAGAAGACAACCCGATCAACCAACTCCTCGCTAAATCGATATTGACCAATTTGGGCCACCAGGTGGAAACGGCAGGCGACGGACGCGAAGCCTTGGACTTATTTGCCACTAAGCACTGGGATTTGGTGCTAATGGATATCCATATGCCGGTGATGAGCGGCCTGGAAGCCACCCGCCACATGCGTCAGCAAGAAGCACCGGGGCGGCACACCCCCATCATCGCGACCACTGCCGGCGCCATGGAAGCGGACCGCGCCGCCTGTATGGCCGCGGGCATGGACGACTACCTCGCAAAACCGTACAAGCCACAGTTACTGCAAGCTCTGCTCGAGCGTATGGCGCAACACGGCGCCAACGGCGACTCCCAGGCGGCCACTATCTGACCCGGCACACGGCATCAAATCGGCGCCGCTAATACCTCCATCGCCAGGCACAAATCGGCCCAAGCCTTGGCCTTGTCCGCCGGTTGGCGCAGCAAAGCCTGGGGGGTGTAGGTCACCAGCACGGGTACGCCTTGGTAGCGGTATATCTTGCCGCGCTGACGACCAAGGGGCAAGCGTGCGTCTTCGGGGTAGTCTTGCAGCAAGACCAGGTTCGCAAAGCGGCCCATGGCCACAATCACGCTTGGCTGTACCAGCGCAATTTCGCGTTGCAAATAGGCGGCGCATTGGGCCAACTCGGCGGCCTGCGGCACACGGCCCTGGGGCGGGCGGCATTTGCTGACTTTGGTAACGTAGGCCGCCTCCAAACCCTGAGCCGCCTCTTCGCGCGTAGCGCCCACGGCTTTGAGCATATTGGCCAGTAGCAGCCCGGCGTCACCCGTAAAAGCTTGCCCTGCGCTGTCCTCGTCCTCGTCCGGGGGGTCGCCCACCACCATCCAGCGCGCCCGGCGTCCGGCTTGGGCACTGAGCATGCTGTGGCTGCGCCCGGCGCACAAACCGCAGGCCTGGCAATCGGCAGCAGTGCGGGCCAAGGCATCCCAGTCCATGCTGGCAATTTGGCTCAGGTCATTGGCTCCGTCGCCGCGTGAAAGCGCGAGGGCGCTGCCAGTGCCGGTGCGGCTTGTGGCGGCGTCTTGCGCGTTCGAGTTTGTGAGCGCAGGGGCGTAAGCGCCTATAGGGCTTAGAGCGGCGGATGCGCCTGCCTGCATCTGCGCGGCGGACTTGTGCCCTGCCACGCCATCGTGCGCCGCGACCGCGCTTTGGCTGGAGCGCAAAACACCCGGCTTGCTCGCTTGTCCAGCGGGCACGACCCCTGGTAAGTTGCTTGAACCCGCTACGGAGAAATCCGTACCTGGCAACCAGACGCGCACGCCCATCTCCAAAAGCATGGCGCGCTGTCGGGTGTCTAAAGAAAGAGGCATCTGGGCATTATCCGATTTGCATACGCATTACCAGCGCGTCCTCGCGCTGGCCACGCCCGGCGGCGTAATAAGCCTTGCGCTGGCCCACCACTTCAAAGCCATGGCTTTGGTAGACCTGGATAGCGCGCGCATTGCCTACGCGCACCTCCAGCCATAAGATGCGCGCCGCTTCGCTGACAGCCCACAAGCGCGCGGCGTCCAGCATCATGCGGCTCCAACCCTGGCGCTGGTAGTTCGGGTCCACGGTAATGTTGAGCAGATGCGCCTCTTGCACGCCGGGCATGACCACAAAGTAGCCCAGCAGCGTATCGCCACCGAATAGCAGCCGCGCGTGGTAGCCGCTGTGCAGTACATCGTTGAAATTGGCGCGCGACCAGGGGTGGGCATAGGCGCGCTGCTCCACCTCCATCACCCGCGCTAGGCTGGGCATGTCCATAGCAACTAAGCGCACCTCGGCGCGCTCTGGCGCTTTAGGTCCCGGGTGTCGGCGCATGGGCTGCGGGAAGGATAAGCGGCGCGGCAGCGGATGCGCGCTCGCTGTGGGAGCTACTGGCTTTAGCGGCTTTTTCTACAGCACGCTCGCTTGTAGTTTTTGCGACTTTGTCACGCACATAAAGGGGCAAGGCCTGCTCAGGGGGCACGCATGCGCCCGCTGCAATCAGCGCCGGCGCTACTTGCAAAATCGCCATTGCTTGCGGGAATGCATCGCAGCACATCCAAGCAGCCGGTGCGGCTAGGCGTTGGCCGTAAATGCCAAATACATTGCCAGCCCATGCGCACCAGGCTTGGTTCGGTTGAGCGCCGGGTGTCAGGCTTGCAGCGCTGTGTTGCGCTTGCACAGCTTGCGACCAAGCGGACACTTGCTCGGGCGCCAGAAGGCAGGGTGCTTGCAGCGTGGTCCACCCATGAATATCAAAGCCATAAGTCGCGGCGTAGACCTCATCCATGCGGGCGTCAAGCAAGGCGCTCACGCAGCCGTGTGTTGCCAGCGGCGCATGGGCCGCGCGGGCACTTTGTGCCAGGGCCAGCAAAGAAGGCACGGGCAACACCGGCACGCCCGCCCCATAAGCGAGACCTTGGGCTACCGAGCAGGCGGTACGCAAGCCGGTAAATGAGCCGGGGCCGCTGCCAAAGCAAATAGCGTCCAGGTCCTGCAAGCGCAAATCAGCTTGGCGCAGCAAGTCCATGATGCCGGCAATCAAGCTGCCAGAGGCCGCTGCGCCACCAGCGCCCGCGTGCTGCCAGTACCTAGGGCCCGCCGAGGTGCTGCGCAGCACGGCCACGCTCAAAGCGTCGGTGCTGGTGTCAAAGGCTATTAGATGCATAGTGGCCAAACGGTTCAAGGCTTCTCATCAACCAGGTCCGCCGCCGGTGCCGGCGCAGCGGGCGCCTGCGCCACTTTACGCACCCCAAATACGATGCCGCCGCTGACCAGGGCTAGACCGGCCAGCACGTTCCAGGGCAGCGGCTCGCCCAAAAACAATGCGGCACACAAAGCAGAAAGGCCAGGCACCACCGCCGTCATCATGGTCGAGCGCACCGGACCGTAGTACTGAATCATTTTGGTAAAACCGATGCCCGAGACGACTACCGAGCCCACGCCCTGAAAGCCCATCTGAAACAAAATTTCGTGCCAGGGCGCATGCAAGACCTGCCCGGGCAACCAACCCAGCAAGCAGCCCAAGGTGTAGGCGGGCACGTACATCACAAACGCAAACGCGGTAATGCCAATGGTGGCCTGCACCGCATCCAGGGCAAAGCGGCGCACCAGCACGCTGTACATAGACCAGCACATGGCGGCCAGCACAAACAGCACGTCGCCGCGCCAGACGCCGCTGCCGTCAAAGGCATGCAAAAGGCTGGCGCCGCCCACTAAAGCATCCCCGCAAACGATCAAACACAAGCCCAGCGCCCGGCTCCAGCGTATGCGCTCGCCCAGCAACAGCAGCGCAAGCAAAGTCGTCCACAAGGGCAAACTGCCCGGCAGCAAGACCGAGGCATGCGCCGCCGGTGCGAACACAAACCCGCTGTAGGCAAGGGTGGCGTACAGCAAGCCGCCAAACAAGCCGATGCGCCATGTAATGGCCCAAGGCAAGGGCGAGACGCCGCCTAGCGAACCGCGTCCCGGCGCGAGCCGGTCCGCTTGCTGGCGGGCCGCACGCGTCATCCACCAACCCCAGGGCAGCAAGACCAGCGCCGCACCCCAAAGGCGCGCATAGACCACATCCAAAGGCAAGAGCGTGCCTCCGCGCGCAGGGTCGGCAGTGGCGCGGGCGATCACGATAAAAGCGGTCCAAATGGACACCGTCACTACTGCGGCGATGCGGCCTTTTGCGGAGGGAGACAGGCCATAAGGCGATGCGGTATTCATCACGCCGATTATCGGCTCTGGGACATATTGCAGCGATTCAGCCAATCCCCGGTAATCGCTCCAAGGTTTTCCCTGTGCGACTTTTGTTGGTGCCCCGCTATCTTGCCCTCCGGCTATCTTGCCCCCCGCTGTTTTGCCCCCCGCTTCCCCCCCGCCCCTTCCCCCCCGCCGGGGTGAAGGGGAGCCTTAACAGCCAATTTGTTTTTTTGGGCCGGATGCCGGTGTTGGTGCGGGAGGTTGCGGGGCGGGTTGGTTGGCCTAGATTGGTGAACGTTGCGGTCGTAGTGAATGGCTGAGGACTTGGCGCGGCGCGGCTACGAGCGCCAGTGCAGGAGCAGGGGCAGGAGCAGGAGCGGCGGCAGCCGCAATAGGACGCGCCCCGCCAACAAGCGTGTGCAATGTGAGCGCAGCGAACGAGCACACGCGGTCTCCCGCTGCCATAGGCCGTGCTGAGCAACGCAGCGGCGCACGGATCAGGGCGGGCGCTTGTCTGAGCGTAGCGAGTTTGCGCCCAACCCCGGGCGGCGCGAGTAGCGCAAGGAACCCCGCAGGGGCACGGCCTTTGGCTCGCCTTTCTTTTGCTTATCTTTTCTTTGGCGAAGCAAAGAAAAGTGAGGCCCGCGGCAGGCGCAAGCCGGCCAACAAGCCGAAACCGGTATTTAAAAAAACAGCCTTTCTTTTGCCCACCTTTTCTTTGGCGAAGCAAAGAAAAGTAAGCCCCATTCCCCTGCGTACCCATCCCGTAACACATCGCGCACCTTGCCACCGATAATGGACCATGGGTATCTATTTCCACCTGCGACTTAGAATGGCTGCGCTTTCGATGATGTTCAGCGCCGCAGCGCAGGCCCAACTTCCGGCGGCGGTAGAAGACGCATTGCAGCGCGCCCGCATCCCGGCTAACGCTGCCGCTTTTTTAGTCGTGGACGCGCAAGACGCCAAAGCCGCGCCGCGCTTGCAACACCGCACTGATGCGCCCATGCAATCGGCCTCGGTCATAAAGTTGCTCACCACCTATGCGGCCTTGGACTTACTGGGGCCAGCGTTCAGTTGGACCACGCCGGTATATATCGACGGTACGGTACGCGACGGCACATTAACAGGTAATTTGTACATTCAGGGCCAGGGCGATCCGCAGTTGGTGTTGGAGCGCTTGTGGTTACTACTGCGCCGGGTCCAAAGCCTGGGCATTGTGCGTATTGGCGGCGACATCGTGCTGGACAACAGCGCGTTTTTTGTGCCTGACCAAGACCCGGCCGCTTTTGATGGCGAGCCGCTGCGCCCCTATAACGCGCGGCCCGAGGCGCTGCTGATCAATTACAAATCTATCGTCATGACTTTCACGCCCGAGCCTGCCGGACGCATGGCGCGGCTGCAGTACGACCCGCCTTTGTGGGGCGTGCAAACGCAAGAGAGCGTGCCGCTGGGTAGTGGCGCTTGCACCGACTACCGCGCGGCCTTGAAAGCGGATTTTTCCGACCCCTTGCGCATCCGCTTTGGCGGCGCCCTGCCCGCCAGTTGCGGCGAAAAAATTTGGCCTATTGCCTATGCCGACCCAGCCAGTTATGCGCCGCGCGCAGTGCAAGGCCTATGGCGCAGCATGGGGGCGGGACTGGACGGAAGCGCACGCTGGGGTACGGTACCTGCCAAACTGCTCGAGGCCAAACCCTTGCTGGAGTGGCGCTCCCCGCCACTGGCCGAAGTGGTACGCGAAATCAATAAGTACAGCAATAACGTCATGGCCCAGCAAGTCTTTTTGACGCTGGGGCGCGAAGGCGGCAGCGGCACGGCGCGGATCGAACAGTCCCGCGCCGTCTTGCAAAAGTGGTGGGAGGCGCGTATCGGCAGCGAGGATGCACCGCTGGTGGACAACGGCGCCGGCCTGTCGCGCAGCGAACGCGTCAGCGCCCGCGCCCTGGGCCTTTTGCTGCAACACGCTTACCGGTCACCCTTAATGCCCGAGCTACTGGCCTCGCTGCCCATTACCGGCATCGACGGCACGCTCATTCGCTCCAAAGCCCGCAGCGCGGGCAGCGCCCACCTAAAGACCGGCAGCATCCAAGGTGTGAACGCCATCGCAGGCTATGTAGATGCCACCAGCGGCAAACGCTATGCCGTGGTCGCCTTGATCAACCATGCCAATGCGACAGCCGCGCGCCCGGTACTCGATGCGCTGGTGGACTGGGCTGCACAAGATAAATAAATACATTCATGAACCTTACCGACACCATAGGCACCGTAGGCGCCACCCTGACAACGGTTGCCTTCATGCCCCAGGTCTGGCACACCTTCCGCACCAAAGACGTGAGCGGCATTTCGCTGGGCATGTACACCGTACTTACTTTAGGTATCGCTTTATGGGTCGCCTATGGCTGGCTGTTGTCAGCCTGGCCGATCATCATTTCCAACGGCATCACGCTGTCATTGGCACTTGCCATATTGCTGATGAAGCTACGCTACCAGACTGCTGGCGCTACGGAATGATGAAAAAATCAGGTGGTGCTCGCGACGGTAAAACACCCGCCTAGCGCCGCCTAATGCGGCAAACCTTGCACCGGTGAGGGGCGACTCCCAAAAATTGCCGACCCGACCCGTACCATGGTGCTACCTGAGTGGATGGCGGCCTCCAGGTCCGCGCTCATGCCCATCGACAAGGTATCTAGGGCAAAGCCTGCAGATTGAAGTTCTTCAAACAGTCCCCGGGTACGCAGGTGGACGGCCAGTGCAGCGGCAAAGTCGGGGGCCGGTTCCGGAATGCTCATGATGCCGCGCAAGCGCAAGCCAGGCAACGCAGCGATCTGAAGGGCCAAATCCCTGGCGTGCTCGGGCATGACCCCCGCCTTGGTCGGACCGCCATCGATATTGACTTGGATACAGACCTGCAAAAGTCCCTGCGCCGGATCGCGCTGCTCACTCAAGCGCTGCGCAATTTTGAGTCGATCCACCGAGTGCACCCAGTCGAAATGCGTAGCCACCAGCCGGGTTTTGTTGCTTTGCACCGGGCCTATGCAATGCCACACCAGAGGCAATCCGCGCAGCGCGGCGATTTTGTCCACACCTTCCTGTAGGTAGTTTTCCCCAAAGTCCTGCTGGCCGGCGGCAAGCGCTTCTTTGATCGCCAGCGCCTCGAAGGTTTTAGATACCGCCAACAGCTGGACCGATGCCGGATCGCGCCCCGCAGCCAGGCAAGCGGCGGAAATGCGCGCCCGAACCAATAGCAAGTTCTCTTCAATTGGAAGCATATCTTTAAATTAATTTTTTTAAAAATCGTTATTATTTTGATTTTTAATTTAATATTCGGTTTTATGACCTAGAGAAGCGCAATGGATATTACCCAACTACTAGCTTTCAGCGTGAAAAACAAGGCCTCTGATTTGCATCTGTCAGCAGGGCTACCACCCATGTTACGTGTTCACGGCGACGTGCGCCGCTTGAATCTGCCCGACCTATCGCATAAAGAGGTACTGGCCATGATTTACGACATCATGAGTGACAGTCAGCGCCAACGTTTTGAGGAAAAGCTCGAAGCGGATTTTTCCTTCGAAATTGAGGGCTTGTCGCGGTTTAGGGTCAATGCGTTTAACCAACTGCGGGGCGCAGGCGCGGTGTTTAGAACGATCCCCAGCAAAATTTTGAACTTAGACCAGCTCAATGCGCCGGCGATTTTTGGCGAGATCGCGGTCAAACCGCGGGGATTAGTACTGGTCACGGGGCCGACGGGTTCGGGCAAATCGACCACGCTGGCGGCGATGGTCAATCACCTTAATGAAAATGAGCATGGCCATGTCCTGACCATCGAAGACCCGATTGAATTTGTGCATTTATCCAAAAATTGCCTGATCAATCAGCGTGAGGTGGGACCGCATACGCATGGATTCGCCGAGGCGCTGCGCTCCGCATTACGCGAAGACCCGGACGCTATTTTGGTTGGCGAATTGCGCGACCTGGAGACCATCCGCCTAGCGCTGTCTGCTGCGGAGACGGGGCACTTGGTATTTGGAACTCTGCACACCTCCAGCGCCGCCAAGACCATAGACCGGATCATTGACGTGTTTCCAGGCGATGAAAAAGAAATGGTCAGAGCCATGCTCTCTGAGTCTTTGCAAGCAGTGATTTCCCAAACCCTGTGCAAAGTCGTTACCAATGACGGACGGGTAGCAGCGCATGAAATCATGCTGGGAACCAATGGTATCCGCAACCTGATCCGCGAAGGAAAAGTGGCGCAAATGTATTCAGCCATTCAAACCGGCAACGCAATAGGGATGCAAACGCTGGATCAAAACCTACTCACCCTGGTCCGGACTAACAAGATCAGCCGAGCAGAAGCGCGCAGCAAGGCAAAAATGCCTGAGGCGTTTAATGCCTAGGCATCGCAGTTCATAGCTCTATTGGAAAATTCCTCACAGGAGATCGACCATGACCCGCGAGCAAGCATCCCAGCTTTTTGTCGACATGCTTGCGCTGATGCATACACATCATGCCAGCGACTTGTTTATCACCGCCGATTTCCCGCCCGCACTCAAGATCGACGGCGTAATCACCAAGGCCTCACCCCAATCCTTGTCGTCTGACCATACCGCCATGCTGGCGCGCACGCTCATGACCGAACGACAGTTCACCGAATTTGAGCGTACCAGGGAGTGCAACTTCGCGCTTGCACCGGCCGGTTTGGGGCGTTTTCGGGTCAGCGCTTTTGTTCAACTGGGGAAAATCGGCATGGTGCTTCGGAGCATACCGACTACGCCACCGACCATCGACGAGCTGCAACTGCCGTCAGCGCTCAAGGATATATCCATGAGCAAGCGCGGTCTGTGCATCATGGTTGGCGCTACGGGCTCGGGCAAATCGACCACACTGGCAGCACTGCTCGACTGGCGCAACAGCCATTCTTTTGGCCACATCGTCACCATTGAAGATCCAGTTGAGTTTGTGCACCCGCATAAGAACTGCATCGTGACACAGCGCGAAGTCGGGCTCGATACCGAAAGCTGGGAGAGCGGCCTACGCAATTGCATGCGGCAGGCACCGGACGTGATTGTGTTTGGTGAGCTACGCGATCGCCACACGATGGAACTCGTCCTCGACTTTACGGAGACCGGACATTTTTGCATCGCCACCTTGCATGCCAATAGCACTAACCAGGCCTTGGATCGGATCATCAACTTCTTTCCGGAAACCCGCCGCGCCCAGGTCTTACTTGATTTGTCACTGAACTTACGGGCGATGGTGTCGCAGCGGCTTCTGCCCAACGCCAAAGGCAAAGGGCGTGTTGCGGCGGTGGAAATTCTGTTGACTTCACCCATGGTTGCCGCACTGATCAAAAAGGCGGAAATCTCAGCGATCAAAGAAATTATGAAAAAGAGTACTGCCAATGGCATGCAAACTTTTGATCAGGCACTTTTTCAACTGCACCAAAAAGGTCTCATCAGTTACGAGGAAGCGATGCGCAATGCAGATTCATCCAATGATTTACGCCTGGAAATCAAACTACGGGGAACAGAAGAGACCGCGCCTGCTTTGGATGCCGGGACGCAAGGATTGCTAATAGTCTAAAGTGCGGGTTTTCCAATTTTGAACCCAAGGACCTGTGTATGACCCAAAGCGCCTCCGTCAATGCGAAAACCTACTCCAGCGCCACCGCCAAGCGCGTCGCGTTTTTGGGTTTAGGCGTCATGGGCTTCCCGATGGCGGGACATCTAGCCATGGCAGGCCACCAAGTGCGGGTGTACAACCGCAGCCCGGGCAAAGCGCAGGCTTGGCTGCAAGAATTTTCGGTTCACGGCAGTACTTTAGGCGCCCACACCAGTGCCGCCACGCCCCGTGAGGCGGCGCAAGACGCTGACATCGTGTTTTGCTGTGTGGGCAATGACGACGATTTGCGCGGCGTGGTGCTGGGCGATGACGGCGCCTTCAGGGGCATGCGGGTCGACAGCGTGTTCGTAGACCACACTACCGCCTCTGCGAAGGTCGCCCGCGAACTTTTCTCCAGCGCCCAGGCGCTCGGTCTGCACTTTATCGACGCGCCGGTTTCGGGGGGGCAGGCCGGCGCCCAAAATGGCATGCTGACGGTGATGTGTGGCGGCGAAGCCAAGGCCTTTGACACGGTGCAAGCAACCGCCATGGCTTTTTCCCGCGCTTTTACCCTTTTGGGCTCCAGTGGAGCGGGCCAACTCGCCAAAATGGTTAACCAGATTGCTATTGCCGGACTGGTACAAGGTCTCAGCGAAGCCGTCGCCTTCGGTCAGAAGGCGGGGCTGGATATGGAGCAGGTGCTGGAGGTGATCGGTAAGGGAGCAGCCCAAAGCTGGCAAATGGACAACCGTGGAAAAACCATGGTGGCCGATAAATTCGATTTTGGTTTCGCAGTCGATTGGATGCGCAAAGACCTGGGCCTGGTGCTCGATGAAGCCAAGCGCAATGGCGCACGCCTGCCCGTTACTGCCTTGGTCGACCAGTTTTATGCCGATGTCCAAAACATGGGCGGACGGCGCTGGGACACGTCCAGCCTCATCAAGCGACTGAAATAAGCTGCGCAAGGTCTGCAAAACTGCATACTGGCACAGGGCAGCGCGTTTCGCAGCGCACGGGCGCGCAAGCTGCTCGTCAAGCGCTAGCCATCTTCCGATCTATGCTTATTTGGGGAGCGCGGGCTGAATATTAGCCAGTTCGTCGTCGGTGATGCTTTCGTGTACCAAGACAACTTTCTTGACACCGGTCACCCCGCTAGCCAAACTGGACACCCGCTTGGCCTCTCGGGGCGTGATCAGGCCCATGATGTAGACAGTTCCCCGCTCAGTCACGATCTTGAAGGCGTTGGTAAACAAGTCCTTGGAATCGAGCAGTTCAGCCTTGATGCGCCCGGAAATTACCGCATCACTGGTGCGCTCGGATAAGGTCGAAATCGGGGTTGCACCCACCTCGTTCCACACGGCGCTGATGTTATCAATATTCCTGGCAATCTCAGACACCCGCTCTTTGTCCTGAGGGTCTGGCGTTTCGCCAGTGAGCAGAACCTTTCGGTTGTAGCTGGACACATTCACATGGGCACGCTCGCCCAGCGCATCGCGTATTCGGCTGCTGATCTTGAGTTCGATCGACTGATCCTCCAACATCGCCCCCGAGGTACGCCGGTCTACTGCAACCATGCCGGTCATATAAGCACCGCCGGCTACGAGCGGGAAGCAAGCGCTCAAGGGCGCAATACCCACCAACACCAGGGTGCACAAAGTCAGATAACGGATTAAAGATGTCATAAAGCACTTTCCTGTTCGCCCATCAATTGGGCATCTACCCCATCGCAAATGCAATGGAGCGTCAAAATGTGAACCTCTTGCACGCGGGCGGTACGTTCGTGTGGCACACAAATGTGCACATCCGTGTCGCGCAATGCCCTGCCTATGTTACCGCCGCCGCGACCGGTTAAGGCCACCACCACCATGTCGCGCTGATGCGCCGCTTCAATGGCAGCTAGCACGTTGCCCGAATTACCACTGGTGGAAATCGCCAATAAAACATCACCAGGCTGCCCCAGCGCCCGTACCTGGCGAGAAAAAATAGAAGTGAAATCGTAATCGTTGGCGATCGCGGTGATGATGGAACTGTCCGTAGTCAGGGCAATCGCACCCAACTCAGGACGCTCACGCTCAAAGCGGCCGACAAACTCTGCGGAGAAATGCTGCGCGTCGGCCGCTGAGCCACCGTTACCACAGGCAAGCACTTTGCCACCGCTAGTGACACTGGCCAATATGGCCCCAATCGCCTGTGCGATCGGCTTGCTAAGCACTTGGGCCGCTTGGTATTTCAAGTCGGCACTGTCGATAAAGTGTTGTTCGATGCGTTGTTCAAGCATCTGCCAATGATAACCGCCAAGCGCAAAGCGTTTTAGCCAAGCCCCCGTTGTTAGCAAGTGGAATTTGCAAGCACCATCCAATGGGCAAAAGTGCGTAAGCGCGAGGCCGCAGGCCGTGCCAGGCTTGGCGTAGCGGGAGTTGCGCGACTAATGGCGAAATCGGCGTATGACAAAGCCTTCGCTAGCCCGAATCGAAGGCGCCAGGTAACCAGTGCACTCCTTCGCTATCAATTTCCACCACATCAAAACGGCAAGGCGGCAGGCGACTCAGGCCCAGCAAATAGTGCTGGGCTGCGCGAACGATGCGCTTTTGTTTCACCCAACCGACACTGGCCGCCGCGCCGCCGTGGCGCGTGCTCAGACGCTTGCGCACTTCCACAAACACCAAGGTGCCGTCGGGCGCGCGCATCACCAGATCAATCTCGCCGCCGCCGCGCCCTGGTGTCCGATAATTGCGCGTCAGCAGTCGCAGGCCCCGGTCCTGCAAATACTGCAAGGCTTCGTCCTCGGCGGCATCGCCGATTTTTTTGCTGCTCGTCTGCGCGGCTTGCGCCCCAAGGAAACCCTTGCGTGATTGCATTATTTGACTCCGCCCTGAAGGCCGCCCACGAGGCAGCCGGTGCCCAGGATTATCCGAAAAGCGCGCTCTATGTGGTGGCCACGCCCATCGGTAATTTGGCAGATATCAGCCTGCGCGCTTTGCATGTGCTGGCCCTGGCAGACCATATCGCCTGCGAAGACACGCGGCACACGCGCACGCTCTTGCGCGCCTACGGCATCGACAAAAGCAGCGCGCAATTGCTGGCGCTGCACCAGCACAACGAAGCGCAAGCGGCCCACAGCGTGGTGGACTTGCTGCGACAAGGCGCGCGGGTGGCCTGCGTCAGCGATGCGGGTACGCCAGGCATCAGCGACCCGGGCGCACGCCTGGTGGCGCATGTGCGTTCGCAAGGCTTGCGGGTGCTGCCTCTGCCCGGCCCCAGCAGCGTGACCGCCTTGCTCAGCGCAGCGGGCGCGGTGCAAGGCGGCGAAAGCGATTCGGGTTTTATATTCGCCGGTTTTTTGTCCAGCAAAACCGGCGAGCGGGCGCAAGCACTGGACGCGCTGGCTGCGCAATCACGGGCCTTTGTGCTACTGGAGGCGCCGCACCGCATGCAAGCGCTGGCGCAAGCACTCGCCAGTCTGGGAGAGCGCACGCTGACCGCAGGACGCGAACTGAGCAAGCAATTTGAAGAAATCGCCAGCATGCGCGCTGACGCCCTGAGTGAATGGTTGGGCGCGGACAGCATGCGCCTGCGCGGCGAGTTCACTTTGGTGGTGCACGCCCCTGATGCGCCATTGGAGCCAAAGCAGGATGACCGGATATTGCGCTTATTGCTGGCTGAGCTACCCCTTAAAACTGCGGTGAAGCTAGCCGCTGATATCAGCGGCGAAGCGCGCAATGCGCTGTATGAACGGGCGCTGGCACTGAAACAGCAAGATGGCGGGGAACCTTAAGCGCCTGCCAAGGCCGCCAAGACGAAAGCCGATGCGATCTTTGCGCGTGTAGCGCTGCTTTGCGCTGCAGCGCGTTTAAATGCGGCGTGCTAATTCAGCCGCTTTGCCGGTGTAACTGCCCGGTGTCATGGCCAGCAAACGCTGCTTTTCTTCGTCCGGTATGGCTAATCCGGCGATAAAACCTTGCATCAGTTCGCGCGTCATTGCGGCGCCGCGCGTGAAATTTTTGAGCTGCTCATAGGGCTGGGGCAGGCCATAGCGACGCATCACGGTTTGGATGGGCTCGGCCAGCACTTCCCAGGAGTTGTCCAAGTCGGCCGCAATCGCAGCGGTGTTGATCTCCAGCTTGCCCAGGCCGGTTTGCATAGACTGGTAAGCCAGCAAGGCATAGCCCAGCGCCACGCCCATGTTGCGCAACACGGTGGAGTCGGTGAGGTCGCGCTGCCAACGGCTGATCGGCAGCTTTTCGCTCAGGTGGCGTAAAAGTGCATTGGAAAGGCCTAAGTTACCCTCCGCGTTTTCAAAATCAATCGGATTGACCTTGTGCGGCATCGTGCTCGAACCCACTTCGCCCGCACGCAGCTTTTGCTTGAAATAGCCAAGAGACACATAGCCCCAGACATCGCGCGACCAGTCGATCAAAATCGTGTTAGTGCGGGCCACGGCATCAAACAACTCGGCCATGTAGTCATGCGGTTCGATCTGGATGCTGTAGGGCTGGAACACCAGGCCCAGGCCGCGCGGCTCGGGCTCTTGCACCACGCGGCGGGCAAAGCCTTCCCAGTCAAAGTCGGGCCATGCCGATAAATGGGCGTTGTAATTGCCTACTGCACCATTCATCTTGCCCATAATTTGTACGCTGGCAATGCGCTCACAGGCCGCTTGCAAGCGCACCACCACGTTAGCGATTTCTTTGCCGACAGTGGTCGGGCTGGCGGTCTGGCCATGGGTGCGGCTGAGCATGGGTACATCGGCATAGGCATGCGCCATATCGCGCAGCATCAGCACCAGGCGGTCGAGCTGAGGTAGCAACACAATACCGCGCGCCGCGCGCAATTGCAACGCATGGCTGGTGTTGTTAATGTCTTCACTGGTGCAGGCGAAATGCACAAACTCGGCGGCGGCCAGTAACTCGGGGCGCGATTCGAATTTGGATTTGAGCCAGTATTCCACCGCCTTCACGTCGTGGTTGGTGGTTTTTTCTATCTCTTTAATGGCCTGTCCATCGGCCACCGAAAAGTTTTTCACTAAGCCCAGCAGGTATTTGCGTGCACCGGTGCTCAGTGGCTTGAATTCTTGAAAACCCGCATCGCTCAATGCGATAAACCACACGATCTCCACTTGCACGCGGCGTTGCATGTAGCCCAATTCGCTCATCAAAGGGCGCAAGTCGGACAGTTTGTTGGCATAGCGCCCGTCCAGGGGCGAAATCGCGTCGATAGGGAAGAAATTCATGGGGTAATTGTAGGCTTATCACCCTGTATAGAATGCCCCTCCCTAGTTGGAACTTCCGAACAATATGAAATTGATAGGCTCGACGTCAAGCCCTTATGTGCGCAAAGTGCGCATCGTCATGGCAGAGAAAAAACTCGATTACGCGTTTGTGACCGAAGACGTCTGGGCCGCTGGGACGACCATAGGTCAGTCCAACCCCTTGGGTAAAGTGCCCTGCCTGGTCATGGAAGGCGGCGAGGCCTCGTTTGATTCGCGCGTGATCGTGGAATACCTCGATGCGCTATCCCCCGTAGGCAAGCTGATCCCTAGCACCGGGCGCGCACGCGCCGAAGTCAAGACCTGGGAAGCCTTGGCCGACGGCGTACTCGACGCGCTGATTCTGGCCCGCCTAGAGGCGATCTGGCCCGGCCGCAATGACACTGAACGCAGCCAGGCCTGGATCGACCGGCAGATGACTAAAACTGATGCTTCCTTAGAAGCCATGTCCACCGGATTGGCTGATCGCAATTTTTGCTCCGATATTCACCTGACGCTGTCTGACATTTCCGTCGGTTGCGCATTGGCTTATCTGGATTTCCGCTTTGCGCACATCGACTGGCGCAGCCGCCATGCCAATTTGGCCAAGCTGTATGAAAAACTAGCGCAGCGCCCTAGCTTCGCGGACACCGTGCCGTTTTAAAAACCAACAAGGCTCTAGCTGTTGGCGCGGCGCTTGAGCCAGCGCATCAGGCCACCCACGAGCGGAAGTTTTTCGTACAACTCCTCGGCAGCATCCCAATAGTCACGGTGTAGACGTACTTTGCCCGTAGCATCGAACACCAGATGCGAAGCGCCCAAAATCACTTGTTCGCGGCCTTGGTGAAAATTGCGAAAGCCAAAGCGAAATTCCCAGGTCAGAAAACACTGCATGCCCTGCGCCACCCGACCGGTCACCACAAAGCGCGGCGCAATCAAGGCCTCAAACATGTGAACAAAAATCGCCTCCATGGCGGGCACACCGGTCACGTCATTGAACGGGTCTTTGAAGCGCGCATCCGCCGCGTAGTATTTAGACAGCTCTTGCACGCTAGCTGGCGTTAAATGTTCGAACCATTGCACCACCGCTTCCAGTGCAGCAGCTTGCGCAGCCTGTGTCGCATCAGAAGGCGTGGCAGGCATAGACGGCTCACTGCTGAGGTTGGTAGGCGGGCTCATGTCGTAGCCTTCTTCACCAGATAAAAATACCAGCGCTGCGGCAGGATACGCAAGAGCTTCATCCAATTGGTAAAGCGGCGTGGAAAATGGATTTCAAACTGCCCGCTTGCCCAGCCGCGCACCATCGCGTCTGCAGCTTGTTCGGGGCTAATCAGCGCGGGCATGGAAAAACTGTTTTTGGCGGTTAAAGGGGTTTGCACAAAGCCAGGGTTCACCACAGACACGGAAATACCGTCGGCTTGCAAGTCCAGGTACAAATTTTCAGCCAGGTTAATCATGGCAGCCTTGGTCGGCCCGTATGCCAGGCTGTTAGGCAGGCCCCGGTAGCCCGCCACACTGGCGACCAGGCTGATATGGCCGCTACCGCGTGCACGCATGGCGGGCAAGACGGCATGCAAGACGTTGAGCGCGCCCTGGTAATTTATCTCCCAATGGCGACGCATTTCGTCTAAGTCCATGGCTTGCGCGCGCATAGGCAGGTAGTGACCTGCGCAATAGAGCACCATGGCAGGCGCGCTGTGCGGCCAGCACTGCTGCGCCACCTGCGCTACTGCTTGCGCGTCGCTACAGTCCAGTACCTGCGCGCTGCTGCCTGGATGGCCTTGCACAAATTCCTGCAAGGCCTGCGCGCTGCGGGCCGACACGGTGAGCAGCGCACCTTGCGCATGCAGTGCCGCGGCGGTAGCACGGCCTATACCGCTGCTGGCTCCCAGTATCCAGACCGATTGGCCGCGCCAATCGCGCAGGGGCGGGTTTAAGGATTGCATCCAGGCCATGGTTTAACGCTTATAAAAACTGAGCGTGACCTCGCCCAGCGGCAGGCCGAACTTGCGCATGCGGGCTTTGTTGAGCATCACGTGTTCATCGACCAAGTACATCCAGTCGTCCATCTGTACTTCAATCGTTTTTCCGTCCACCGGCAGCGCGAGCGTGTATTGCCACTGAAAGGCGTTGCCCTGCGTGCGCCCTTGGGCCGCGCCCACCACATCATCGGCGCGCCCGGTATAGCTGCCATCAGGCCCGGCCGTGAGGCGCCAGATGCGCTTTTGCTTGGTGCCATCGGAATAGGTGAAATCCTCGTCCAAGACCCCTTCATCACCCGTCCAGGTGCAGACCATGACCACCTTGAAACGCTTGACCACGGTGCCGGTGTAGTCGGTGAACACACCATAGGCGTCCAGCGTCCCATTGAAGTACTGGCGTAAGTCCAGCACCGGTTTTTCTTGGGCATAGGTTTCCAGCTTTTGCGAGGCGCAGCCTCCCAAAGCCATTGCCGCGCCGGTAGTGAGCGCCAAGCCAAATAAGCGACGTCGATTCATGGTGTTTTCCTGATGAGCAAAAAATACAAAAGTGCAGCAGCGGCCAGCTTGAGCGCGCATGGCAAGACGCAATAGGCCCAAGTGATGCTGCGTAAAGCCTCTTCACTGCGGTTACCCGGTTCATAGCCGGCATAGGACAGCAAAGGCAAGGCCAGCCCCGCCGCTAAAGCCAGGTTGAGCTTGGCAGCCATATTCCACCAGCCCCAGTAAATGCCGCTGTCACGCCCCGGCTCCGGCTGGCTATTTATCAGCCCTGCCAGCATGGCGCCGGGAACTGTAAGGTCTGCCGCCATACACAAGCCCGATAGCAGACATATAGCGATAAAAGGCAGACTGTCACCGCTACCCAATTGCGCCGCCCACGCAAATACGGCTACTGACAGGCCCATGGAGGCCAGCCACAGCGATTGCAAACCCCAGCGCGCCACCAGGCGCGAGACGGGAGCCATCGCCAGCGCAGCAGCCAGGAAATAGCTGGCTAAAAACCAGGGCTCCATGGAGGCGGGCGCCTGCAGGCGGTCTTGCACAAAAAAAAGAATCAAGGTGGCCGGCAAGGCACTGGCGATGCCATTGGCCAGAAACACCGCCAACAAGGCGCGAAAGGGCTTGTAGCGCAAAGGCGCCAACACCCGCAGGCCGGTGCCCGTACCTGCTTTTCCATTTGCATTTGCAGTTGCATCCGTCACTACCTCAAGCGCTGGGGCCAGCACCGGTGCAGGCGCTGCCGTCCAGGCCAGCCAACCCAAGCCCAAAGCCAGGCACAAAATGGCAGCCGTAACCGGCAAGCCAAAGGCCAACGGCGCCATAGAAGCCAGGATGACGCCAGCGAGCCCCAGGCCTTCGCGCCAGGACACGATGCGGCTGCGCAAGGGCGCGTCGCCGCCGAGCAAAGCGCCCCAGGACTGTTGCACTAATGTCAGCGCGCTATAGCCCAAGTAGCAGACCAGCAAAGCGCCAGCCGCCCAAACCAGCAGCGCACCATGCTCGCGCACCGGCGGGAAAAACAAAGCGATAAAACCAGCCCCCAGCAAGACTGCGGCAAAGGCAGAAAAACGCAACACCTGTGTTTGCGAGCGGGCAAACAAACGGTCCACCCACCGGCCCAGCAAGGGGTCTATTACGGCATCCGCCACGCGCGCTACCAGCAGCAACACACCCAGACTGACCAGCGGCAAGCCAAAGCTGCGGGCATAGTAATTAGGAAGGAACACGTACAGCGGCAAGGCTACAAATGCCAGCGGCAAAGCCATCAGACCATAGCGCAGCCCTTGCGGCCAGCGAAATTCGGGTTGCGCTGCGCTAGCGGTCATTCAGGTCCCCAGACCCAATAGCTGCGCACGCAAACGGGGTTCCTGCGTCGCGGGGCTGAGCCAAATCGCAAAAAAAGTTTGGCTCAGCAAAGGGTCGTCAATCGCTTTGTGCAATTGCCCATTGAAGTACAGGCGCAAGCCCTTGTCCGGCAGATGCATGCCCGTCAGGCGGTCGCCGGGTTTCACATCGGGCAATGCGCCTGTCAGCGCCTGCAGCCACGCCGCGTGCCGCCCGCTCGGTACAAGGTCTAAGGCCTGCATTTGCTTGAGCGAAGCGTCGGCCAAGATACTGCCGCTGATGGAGCGCGCATACCGGATCTCCAGCGCGAACGCATGCGCGCCGAAGCGCTCAGGCACAAACAGCGGCTCGGTCCACAAGCTCGCGTCATACACTGGGATGCCCAGCCAGCGCAAGCGACCGCTGCCGGCCAGGACGGGCTTTTCCAGTTCACGCGCCAGCTCGGCCGGTGGTACGGGGCTGCTGCTGGCCTGCACGTCGGCACAGGCGCACAGCCATACTAAGCACAGCGTTATCAGTACTTGTGGCCAAGCATGCAGTCGCACTTTAGACAGCAACATGGGGCTTTTGCAAGGTGTACTGCAAGACATCGATGTTGTCTTCCATAAAGGCTGCTTCGCAGTAGCACAAATAGAACTCCCAAATGTGCATAAAGCGCTGGTCAAAGCCCAAAGTCAGCACCTGTTCGCGCTGCGCTAAAAAGGCTTCACGCCAAAGCTTGAGTGTTTGCGCGTAGTCGTGGCCGAAAGCGTGTTCCTGGACTACTTCCAAGCCAGCTGCACGGGCCTGCGCTTTGAACTCGGAAGGGCTAGGCAGGCAACCGCCGGGGAAGATGTATTGCTGGATAAAGTCGGTGGACTCTAGGTAGCGTTCAAACAGTGCATCGGCAATCACAATGCTTTGGATACAGGCCTTGCCGCCGGGCTTGAGCATGCGCGCCACGGTAGAAAAGTAAGTGGGCCAGAAGCCCTGCCCCACTGCCTCGATCATTTCAATCGAGCACACTGCATCAAACGGCCCATCCGCAATATCGCGGTAGTCCTGCAAGCGCAAATCCGTCTGCGCTGCCAGGCCTTGGCGCTGCATACGCTCGCGCGCAAAATCCAGCTGCTCGGTGCTGAGCGTGACGCCGGTGACATGCGCCCCGTGTTCCATCGTCGCCATTTCGGCCAGCGCCCCCCAGCCGCAGCCTATTTCCAGCACGCGCGAACCCGGTTGCAGATCCACTTGCTGCAAAGCACGGCGTACTTTAGCGTTTTGCGCCTGCGACAAAGACTGCGTGAGATCGCCGCCAAACAAGGCCGACGAATAGTTCATGGTCGGGTCTAACCACAGTGCGTAAAAAGCATTACCCAAGTCGTAATGGGCGTGGATGTTTTTCTTACTGTTGCTGCGCGTATTGCGTTGAAGCAAATGCTTGATACGGTAGGCCAGGCGCCCCAGCCAACTGCCAAAAATCACGCGGTCCACTTCGGCGCGGTTTTGCACCAGCACGCGCAACAACATCGTCAAATCTGGCGTGGTCCAGTCGCCATCGATAAAGCTTTCGGCAAAGCCGATGTCGCCGGATTTGAGCGCGCCGGTAAAAGCGTTCCAGTTGTTCAGGTGCAATGTGGCATGCGGGCTGGCGCTCTCGCCAAAGCGCTGCACGCTGCCATCGGGCAGGTGCAAGGTGATGCTGCCATGGCGGATTTTTTGCAGCAATTGCATCACCGTGCGGGCCGCTGCGGGCGGACGCTGGGCTGCTTTGTCAGCGCTGTATTTGGCAGTAGATTGGTTCATAGCGGATGCACACAACTAGCGACTGACAAAAGTTTCAGGCGCAGGGGGTTGACGGAAAAACGGAACGCGTTTGAGCGACAGGCGCAGCGCCTGCCAATGGATGCGCCAGACCACGGCAAACGTCATCAGCGGATAACGCCACAGCGCGTGGCGTGCTGCCTGCGCGCTAAAGGGCTGCAATTGCCCGCTGACACTGGTTTGAATCAAAGGGCCGCGCACATCGTCATAGTCCACGCGGGCCACGGTGCGGTCGCCCTGGGCGTTGACCATGAAGCGAAAGCGGTACTGGCCTTGCACCGGGCAAAACGGCGATACATGAAACACCTTGTCCGCGCGCTGCTCCACGCCAAAGCGCGCTTGCGAGAGGAGATAACAATGCCGCTCGCCAAAGGTGTTGTTCACCTCCACCAGCACGGCGCGCAAGCTCCCGTCTGCGCGGTGGCAATACCAAAAACTAACGGGCTTGAAAGTAAATCCCAGCACACGCGGGTAGCAATGCAACCAGATTTCGCCGTCCGCATCCGTGATGCCTTCGCTGTGCAGCAATTCCTCTAACCAAGCCAGCGCGCCGCCTTGCTGCGGGCCGCGTCCGTCGCCGTGGTCGCTGTCGAAAAAGCTCAGCGCTGCGCGGCGGTTTAGGGGCAAGGCGCCGGGGGCGGTTTGCAAGCTGCGCATGGGCAGCATCAAAAAATAAGTGGCGTAGGCAAAAGCGTGGTGCTTAGGCGCAAGCCGGGTGTGGCGCACCTGGCCAAAACCGATCATTGCTTGCGCCGCTGCCATGCTTATGCGCCTCGGGCCAGTAAAGGCTTGATTGCATCGGCCACGGCCAAGCCGGATTTGAGGCCGTCTTCATGAAATCCATAGCCCGTCCAGGCGCCGCAAAAATAAGTGTGGCGCCCACCCTGGATGGCGGGCAAGTGCTTTTGCGCCTCGGTGGCGGCCAGGTCAAACACCGGGTGCGCGTAGTCAAAGCGGCCATGCACCAAGGCAGGGTCCAGTTCTTGCGCGGGGTTAAGCGATACCACCACCGGTTGGCTGAAAGGTAAAGGCTGCAACATATTAAGCAGGTAATGCAGGCAAACACGGGGGCCATTTTCACCATTTACGCTGCCGGCCGTGCGCTGGTAGTTCCAGGCGGCCCAGGCTTTTTTGCGGCGCGGCAGCACCGAAGCATCGGTATGCAAGACCGCCACATTGGGCTGGTAGCGGATGGCACTCAAGGTCTGACGTTCCTGGCCACTGGCGTCAGCCAACAGGGCCAAGGCCTGGTCGCTGTGGGTGGCGATGATCACTTTGTCATAACGTTCGGTTTGCCCTTGTACATGCACCATCACGCCATCTGCCAGGCGCTCTATCTGCTGCACCGGCGCGCGCAAACGTTTGTCTTCAATACCAGCCAAAATTTTCTCGACGTAATGGCGCGCGCCGCCGGGCACAGTGCGCCATTGGGGCCGGTTGGTCAGGGCAATCAGCCCGTGGTTATGGCAAAAGCGCACCATGGTCGCGACGGGGAAGGCCAGCATCTGGTCGGTCGGGCAGCTCCAGATACAGGCCAGCATGGGCAGGAAGTACCAGTCTTTGAACTCTCGCGAAAAACGATGTTGGTGCAGAAATTCGCCCAGCGGCTGCACCAACTCGGCGTCGGCGTTGCGCAAAGCCAAGCCGGTTGCCAGTTTGTTAAATCGCACCACGTCAAGCAGCATGCGCCAAAAACGGGGGCGCAACAAATTGCTGCGCTGGGCAAACACGCCGTCCAACGACGTGCCGCACCACTCCAATGCCGGGTCTTCCCAACTGCCATCGGTTTGCACCGAAAACGACATATCCGAATCGGCCGAAGGGACACCCAGTTCAGCAAACAAAGCTATGAGTTGAGGGTAGGTGCGGTCGTTAAACACCAGAAAGCCGGTGTCCACCCCGTGGGTGCGCGGGCCGGAGGGTGTGTCTAAGGTGATGTCCACCGTATGGGTGTGGCCACCGAAATAATCGCCTGCTTCTAATAAGGTGATGTCGGCTAGGCCTTTGAGCCTGTGCGCGGCAGCCAGCCCGGAAATTCCTGAGCCAATAACGGCTACCTTCATAGTTGTGTCTCCAGTCGAGTTACTATACAGTAATAGCGCGACTGATGAGTCGCTTTTCATCTTCTCGCGTTTTATGCCCGAATTGGTCTGGAATATGTCGCAAGCAAAGCCAGACCATCGGTAATGGTTTAGGGCGCTGATACCTGATTTGCCGGCCTAAAATCGAAAGCCATAGAAAGTACTGCATGCTCTACCCAGAACTCTTTAGACAACTGGAATCCGTCCGCTGGGACATGGAGCGCGACATCCCTTGGGCCAGTTTTGACCCCGCGGCCCTGTCCGACGAGCAGGCCACCACCATCAAGATGAACGCGATTACCGAGTGGGCGGCGCTGCCGGCCACGGAAATGTTTTTGCGCGACAACCGGGGTGACAGTGACTTTTCGGCCTTTATGTCCATCTGGTTCTTCGAGGAGCAAAAGCATTCGCTGGTGCTGATGGAGTATCTGCGGCGTTTTCGGCCCGAACTGGTGCCCACCGAGGCCGAGCTGCACAACGTGCGCTTTGAGTTTGACCCGGCCCCGGCACTAGAGACGCTGATGCTGCACTTTTGCGGCGAGATTCGTCTGAACCACTGGTACCGCCGCGCAAGCGAATGGCATACCGAACCGGTGATCAAATCCATTTACACCCGCTTAAGCCAAGACGAAGCGCGCCATGGCGGCGCCTACCTGAAGTACATGAAGCGCGCCATCCAAAACGTGGGGCTGGAGGCCAAAAGCGCATTTGCCAAAGTAGGCGTGCTGATGGCCAGCGCGCGGCGCACCAGCCAAGCCCTGCACCCGACCAATTTGCATGTGAATAAAGCGCTGTTCCCCAACGACACCGTGCAGGCGCGCCTACCCAACCCGGACTGGTTGGAGCACTGGCTGGACAGGCAAATTGATTTTGACGCCGTCTGGGAAAACAAGGTGGTAGAGCGCATACTGCACAACATGAGCCTTTTGATGGAACGCAGCTTTGGCACCGTGCAAGAGCTCAATAAATACCGCAAAGAACTAGCGCGCGAACTAGGCAGCGCCCTGGAGCCGGGCGCCTCCAGCGGCAAAGCCGCATGAGCGGCAGCAGCCCCGCTGCTGCACCGCCAGCCATGCTGGACAAGCTGTGCGAGCGCAGTGGCTTAGCAGCGGCACTAGCCCAACTGCCCCGGCCCTGGGTGTTTACCAACGGCGTGTTTGACGTGCTGCACCGTGGCCATGTGGTCTATCTGGCGCAGGCGCGCGCGCTAGGCGGCAGTCTGATCGTGGCGCTCAACACCGATGCCTCCACACGCCGCCTGGGCAAAGGCGAAGACCGCCCGCTCAACAAAGAAATGGACCGCGCCATCGTCATGGCCAGCCAGGAAGCGGTCAGCCTGGTCACCTGGTTTAGCGAAGACAACCCGCAAGCCCTGATAGCCGAAATCCGCCCCGACATTTTGGTCAAAGGCGGCGACTACAACATGGACGTGCTGCCCGAAACGGCGCTCATGCATACCTGGGGCGGCAAGGCGCTGGCGCTGCCTTTTGTGTCGGGGTACTCGACGACTGCGCTGGTGAAGAGGATTCGGGCGCAGGGTAGTTGAAGGCTGGAACATAAGGCTATTTGCGAGCCGGGCTTGCGAGCGGGCAGACCAATGAGGGCATTGTTGCCGAACAGATTGGAATTTCTGCATGTCGCCTTCCGAACCTTTGCCGTCTGTCGCCCCGGCATTGGTCACTTCCGGAAAGCCGCGATTGCTGACATTTGATTTGCCCCCGTTTGCTACCATTTCCCTGAAATCGCCAAATTCACTTCTTTTGGACCTCATGGCAATCAATTCCCTACTAGGCACGGAACTACCAATTATTCAGGCTCCAATGGCCGGTGTGCAGGGTAGCGCTCTCGCAATTGCTGTCTCTGATGCAGGCGGACTCGGCTCCTTGCCGTGTGCAATGCTTGGAATTGATGCCATCAGAAGGGATTTCGAGAGCATTCTCAGTCGAACCTCAAAACCATTCAACGTCAACTTCTTTTGCCACAATCCACCCACGCCAAATTTGGAAAAGGAAAGAGCTTGGCAGTCACTTTTTTCCTCGTATTACACGGAATTTGAAATCGACTTGGAGACCATTCCTACTGGAGTGGCGCGTTTGCCTTTCAATCGCGAAATGGCTGATTTGGTTTGCGAATTTAGACCCAAGGTAGTTAGTTTTCACTTTGGCTTACCGTCACCCGAACTATTGGCAATGGTCAAAGGTTGCGGAGCAAAAGTTGTGTCCTCCGCGACTACTGTCGAGGAAGCCATCTGGCTCCAAGACCACGGTGTGGACGCTGTCATCGCACAAGGACTCGAAGCCGGCGGTCATCGGGGCATGTTTTTGACCACTGATATCAATTCACAGTTAGGCACTTTCGCGCTACTTCCACAAGTCGTTGCAGCAGTAAGGGTGCCGGTCATTGCTGCGGGCGGCATTGCCACTGCTCGCGGTGTCAAGGCGGCATTGGACCTTGGAGCATCGGCCGTACAAATCGGTACCGCTTTCATGCTCTGCCCCGAGGCGACGACGAGCACGGTGCATCGTGCTGCCCTGAAATCTGACGAAGCGCGGCTCACCGCGCTGACAAATGTTTTTACGGGGCGGCCTGCCCGTGGAATTGTCAATCGTATGGTGCGCGAGTTAGGCCCTATGTGCTCTATGGCTCCAGAGTTTCCAAAGGCAACCGCTGCATCATTTCAGTTACGACAAAAATCGGAAGGGTTGGGTAAGGGGGATTTTTCACCTCTATGGGCCGGTCAGAATACATCAGGGTGCAAGGAAGTTTCTGCGGCGCAGTTGACACAAGAGTTGGCGAGTTTGATTTAAGGGGAATCAACAGAATTACTCTGGTCCCCACTCGCATCTGTAGCCCGATTACCGCGACAGCTGTTGCTTGTTACTAAATTAGGAAATATCGGCTTTTTTATGCTGCAGGCGCCGCCGCGATGAAATCAGCTTTGGAGCGCCGGAATTGTCAGCTTCCAGCCCAACGCGGAAATTGAAATGGCCAGACTGGATGGCCAAAAGCTGACACTCGCTAGGACGCTTAAGCTTAGGCCGGTCATCAAATCGATGAACGAAAAATTAACTTTCAAGATGTCTGCTCATAGAGACTCCAGGCATCGTCTGCACTGGCTCCATCATGAATCATGGCCATTAACGCGCGGACAACCGCACCTGGATTTTTATGCTGATATACGTTGCGCCCGTAGACCATACCAACAGCGCCTTGATTTAATAGCTCGCGAGAACGCGCAAAGACTTGCTTCAAGTCTTCACGTCCGCCGCCTCGCACGAGAACTGGGCAACGTGCAGCTTCAACAACTCGATGAAACATACTTGTATCGTCAGTTGGGTCTGCCTTAATAATGTCTGCACCCATTTCCCGAGCTAATCTGACGAGCGTGACGATTTTTTCGGTATCGCCATCGACCATGTAACCGCCTTTTTCACTATGCGGGCGCATGACCAAGGGCTCAATCATTAAAGGCATGCCGTACTTGTCGCAGTCGGCGCGGACGATGGAGATGTTCTCTACGCATTGGCGGAACAAATCGGGTTCATTTGGCAGCATGAAGAGGTTGACCACAACGCACGATGCATCCATTTGCACAGCCGGCAGCACAGGGTCGTTCTTGTTCTGCAGCAGCGCCCACATGACGCGATGGACTGTGGCGTTGTAGGGGTTGCCCATGTCCACGCGCATCACTAGCGCGGGCTTGCTTCGGCCCGGGCGGCGTTGCAGAAGATCGGCCTGGCCGAAGTTCATCTGGATGGCATCGGGTTGGGCTTGCACCAAAGTATTCACCACGCCCGGCATGTCTTCCAGGCCGTCCAGAAACGAAGGCTCGTTGCAGACACCGTGATCAATTGCGATATCCAGACAGCCGCCGTTTTGGAATAGCCGTTGTAGGCGAATCTCTTTCATGGGTTTTCCTTTAAACAATCGTCTGCAAATGGGTTTGGGCCGCAGCCGCAACGGCTTGCAGCTCGGCAGGTGAGAGATCTATGGCACCGGCACCCGCGTTGTCTTGCGCCTGCGCGGGAGTGCGAGCACCACACAATGCCACGCCTACGTTGGACAAGCACCAGGCAATCATCAGCTGGCCGTAACTGCAGTCGTGGAACGCACGGATAGCCTCCACGGCGGCGAAGAAGTTCACCAGCTGTGCCCGGTTCTCCGCGCTGAAGCGCGGGTTGTCCTTGCGCTGGTCATCGCCCCCAAAAACACGCGCGGGATCAATGGGGCCAGCCAACAAACCCAGGGCCAGGGACGAATAGCCATGCACCGCCACCTGGTTGGCGCGGCACAGTGGGACTAGGTCTTTTTCGATGCTGCGGTCCAGCAGACTGTAGCGTTCCTGAATAGCATCCACCGGGCCATAACGCAAGTATTCGGCCAAAATGGTCTCATCGGCATTGCTGATGCCAATGGCGCGAATTTTCCCCTGTTGTTTCAGCGCTAGCAGCGCATCCATGGTTTCGGCAATGGGTGTGGTGGCGTCTTGCCAGTGGGTGAAATAAAGGTCGATGTAGTCGGTCTTCAAGCGCGCCAGGCTTTGCTCCACCTCGTAGGCAATAGAGTCCTTGCCCAGGTAGCGGTACACGTCTTGACCCTCTTCGTTAAAGAAAAGAGTGCCACGCTGGGTGTGCCAAACCAGTCCACATTTGGTCGCCAGCACCACCTGGTCGCGCCGACCCTGGATGGCAGTGCCCACAAGTGTTTCGGCATGGCCCAGACCATAAGCCGGCGCGGTGTCGATGAGGTTGACGCCCGCGTCCAGCGCGGCGTGGATGGAACGAATGGCGTCGTCGTCGTCGTTACCCCCCCACATCCATCCGCCCATGGCCCAGGTGCCCAGGCCCACTCTGGAACACATGATTCCGGAAGACCCTAATACACTGCTCTTCATTTGTCCGCTCCTTCGCATTCGACGAATAGATGCATCATTAGCATTCTTGTTATTACATGCTAAGAAGTTTAAAGTGGAAAAATGCCGTATTTATAGGAGTTTACCCTAGTATTGGCAAAATTCAGCGGGTATGATGTAATGACATGTCAGAACAAAGCAAAGGGTGTTGTTGCATGGCGAGTCATATTTACATTGGTCTGGACCTTGGCTCCACCAGTTTAAAAATTGCGGCATTTGATGGGGAGGCGGGCACTGTGCTGGCACAGGCTGGTTCCGCCATTCCTTGGCAGCGGGCGTCCACTGGCGCCTGCCAAGTGCCCGGCAGCGAGCTACGCCCGCTCATCATAGGTTTGTTGAAACAAGTAGCCCAGCGGTTAGGCGCACGCGCCGCCGATGTGGCTGCGATGGCCAGTGTGGGCCATGGCGGTGGGCTGTATGTATTGGATGCACAAGGGGCACTGCAAGATGACTTTGCGGTGTCCTCCACGGACCAGCGCGCAACCCCCATCGCCAATGCCCTGGCGCGTCTGAAAGCACGCCAACTCTTCAGCACGGTGGGCACGGGTCCCTGGTCTGGGCAGCCTTCCATGATTGCGGCCGACATTGCCCGGCTGAATCCAGGTGCTTTTCAGGAAGCGAGCAGCCTGTTCTTTGCCAAGGACTACGTGGCGATGGTGTTGTGCGGCGAACGCGCTACCGACTACAGCGACGCCAGCACCGCTGGCTTGCTCGACAGCACCACAAGACTTCCATCAGAGTTAGCCTTTTCGGTAGCCAACGTACCCACTTGGCGCCCGACCCTACTGACCCGCCTGCAAGATAGTGGCAGCCCACTGGGGCAACTGCGTACCGAAGTGGCTGCCCAAACAGGGCTTCCCGCGTCCATTCCCATTGCCATGGGGGCCATTGATTTGTACGGCGCCATGGCCGGTGTGGGCGCCACGCAGGTTGGTGATGTAGCCGCGGTGTTGGGCACTTGGTGTGTCAACGCGGCCATCGCTGCAGACGATGGCGGCATAACCAATGTTTTGAATGCCGTCTCGGCGGGTATCAGCAATGTCGTTCTGCTGAACTCCAAAAAATCGGTCATGTACATGAACAACAGTGCTGCGGGCATGGCCAACACCACCTGGCTTGCCAATACGCTGCAACATAGCACGGCGGACTTTTTAAATGTCGCGTTCTCCTCTAAGCCCGGCGCACATGGACTGCGGTACCTCCCGTTCATCAATGGTGGTGGCTATACCAGCGCGGGTTTCTTGGGTTTGCGGGCGTTCCACACCCCTGCGGATATGGCTCGCGCTGCAGTTGAGGGTGTGCTGGCATTGCATGCCAGAAACCTAAATGCGTTGGCCAGAAGTGGCGTGCCACGCAGCCGCCTGTTTGTGCTGGGCGGGGGCGCCGGCGACGAGCGACTTAGCGCCCTGCTGGCCACCATGCTGGATAGTACGGTCTACACGCCAGGGGCCGACGAGAGCGGCGCGCGCGGTGCTGCCATGTTCGCTGCGTCGGCCGTAGGCCATGCGTCTGCACCGTTGCAAGCACGGCTCAAACAAGTGGAGCCCATGGCGGAGCTGAGTAGCTTTTATGGCGAATACCTGGGCAACTTTGAAGGCCTACTGGCCGACATGGCGCCTGTCTTTGCACGGTTGAACTCGCCCCTGCCATGAGCGCACGCCCCATGCACGAACCTGCCCCCTGCGCACACGTACGCCCCGCCAGCATTCAGGGACAACATTTCCAAGTAGTCATTGTGGGCGCCGGCATCAATGGCATTGGTGTCTTTCGGGACCTATGCCTGCAGGGTGTGCAGTGCCTGCTGATTGACAAGGGTGATGTGGGCAGCGGTGCGAGCAGTGCGCCCTCCCGCATGATCCATGGTGGCCTGCGTTACCTGGAGAATGCCGAGTTCTCCCTAGTCAAAGAAGCCGCCCAGGAGCGCAACAACCTGCTGCTGACGGCCCCGCATTTGGTGCAGCCTCTTCATACGGTGATCCCGCTGTCCTCGCGACTCGGTGGGCTGTTTGCCAGTGTTCTGCGCTTCTTCGGCGCCAACCCTCCAGCCCGGTCGCGCGGCGTGTTGGCCGTGGCCTTGGGGCTGACGCTGTACGATCTGATGGGGAAGAAAGACCGCTCGCTGCCAAGCCACTCTGTTCGAGCGACCAGTCCCGAAGACCGCGCGCTCCTCTCAGACGACATTCGCTGGACGGCGCATTTTTACGATGCATGGATCAACCACCCCGAGCGGTTAATGCATGAGCTGATCGCCGATGGCCACCGTGCGCACAACCCGTCGCTTGTCAGCAACCATTGCGAACTCTTGGCATTCCATGAGAACCGTCTGACCTTGCGTGATACGGTGCTGAACACCGAGGTTGGCATTACGACCGATCTCGTGGTGAATGCAACAGGCGCATGGCTGGAGCAACTAAGCGGCCTCTTTGGCGTGCCCAAGGGCCGCATGGTGGGAACCAAAGGTTCGCATCTGGTCATGGACCATCCCGCACTGCTGGCCGCGCTCAAGGGGCGCATGGTGTACTTTGAGGCGAAGGATGGCCGCGTCTGCATCGTCTACCCCTTCATGGGCCGTGTGCTGGCCGGGTCTACCGATATTCCTGTGTTGAACCCGGATGAGGTGGAGACAGACTCTTGCGAGATTGAGTACCTGCTGAAAGTGCTGCACGAGGTCTTCCCGCGACTGAGCTTTTCCAAAGACCAGATTGTTTACACCTTCGTTGGGGTGCGGCCACTCGCCACCATCCAGTCCAGGAATGTTGTCTCAGGCAAACCCGACAAAATTTCCCGCGACCACTATGTCATCGTTGACGGGCCTGAGGGCCCCAGAACCCTACCGGTGGTAAACCTCGTGGGCGGCAAGTGGACCACCTTTCGCGCGCTGGCCGAGGAAACCACGGATGCCGTGCTCAAGCTGCTCCAAAAGCCGCGTGCCGTGTCAACGGCCGGGTTGCCCATCCCCAGCACTGACCTGGGCTTCGATGGTGCAGACATACAATCATTGCGTCGCTTGTGTCGCCTGACCGGGGTGGTTCGTTTGTCCGACCTGGTTTTGCACCGCAGTCTGGCGGCCTTTCTGGGTCATTTGGACCATGCCACCCTGGAAGTCATGGCCCAAGCGGCGAGCGAGGAGTTGGGCTGGAGTATCGAACGACGGCACCTGGAGGTGTCCCGGTGCCGGTCCATTCTTGTCAACAAACACAATATGCAGCAGCTAGGGCAAGCCAATTAGAAAGACTGTGTGTGACCTCTCGACCATTGCATTTGCTTCAGCGCGAGATCGGAAGCCCTTTGTGGATCCAGCTCAGGGACATTCTGAGGCAGCAAATCGTCAGTGGGGAGTTGGGAGTCAACGCAAAGCTGCCTTCTGAGGCAGAGCTTGGCGAGATGTATGGCATCTCGCGCATCGTGGTGCGCGAAACGCTGTCAGACCTGGTGCGCAGCGGCCTGATCTACAAAATCAAGGGCAAGGGCGCCTTCATCTCCACCCCCAAGCGTGACGAAGACTTCATCTCTATGGTGCTGGGCTTTTCGGACGAGATGGCGCTCAAAGGTCGGGTTGTCAAAACTCAGATCCTGCACCAGAGCCAACGCGCGCCGGACGAAAAAGAAGCCGTTGCACTAGGCCTGCAAAACAACAGCGAAGTTACATCGCTGCGGCGACTGCGCAGTGTGGACGGCAATATCCGGCTGCTAGTCAGTACCGCCATCCCCACCGATGTGGCGCCAGAACTGCACAAAATCCGGCTGGAGGACAAGTCTCTGTACGAAGTGCTGCGGCGCCAGTACGGGCTGCATGTGGCCAGGGCGGAGCGCTGGATAGACGCCGCGCTACCCGACGCCGAAACCATGGAGCTCTTGCAGCTGGAGGTGCCAGAGCCTTTGCTGCGCATTGAGTCCGTGGCCTTTACCAAAGACGGGCGCGCCGTGGAGCACTACGTGGCGCTGCACCGCTGCCAGAACACGCGGTTGCACGTGCGAACCCAGGCCTAAAGATCCGCCCCCTTGGGAGGCTGCGCCCTGCGGTCTAGTACCAGCCGTCCCTCTAGCCCCCAAGCCTCATCCGCCACTTCCTGGATCAGTATGTGGGTTCGCTCGGGCTTGGCACCGGTAACCCGGGCCAAGATGTGAGTGATCTCGGCCACCAGCGTGCGCTTCTGGTCAAGACTCAGTCCTGCGATGAGGTGCAGGTTAACGATGGGCATAGGGTTGTCCTTGAAAGTTATTCGCCAGCACGTATCCACGCGGCAGCTTTCTCCGCAATCATCAGCGTGGGGCTGTTGGTATTGCCGCTGACGATGGTGGGCATCACACTCGCATCGGCGATGCGCAGCCCGCGGATGCCATGGACACGCAGCCGGCTGTCTGTGACCGACATAGCATCTTGTGCCAAACCCATCTTGGCCGTGCCTACCGGATGGAAGATAGTGGTGGCGATATCACCTGCCAATTGGGTCAATTCCGCATCGGTTTGGTACTGCACACCGGGCTTGAACTCAGCGGGCTTATAGGGCTGCAAGGCAGGCTGCGCCATGATGTTGCGCGCCACCCGCAGCGAGTCAGCCGCGACCTGTTGGTCTTCGGAGGTGCTGAGGTAGTTGGGCGTAATGGCCGGCGCCACGCTGAAGTCATTCGACTTGATGGCCACACCGCCCCGGCTAGTGGGATTCAGGTTGCAAACGCTGGCAGTCAAAGCCGGAAAGCGGTGTAGGGGCTGGCCAAAAGCGTCCAAGCTCAGTGGCTGCACATGGAACTGAATGTTGGGATGCGTCCGCCCTGCGTCACTTCGGGTAAATACACCTAGCTGTGATGGCGACATGCTCATAGGTCCGCTGCGCAAGAACACATACTCCATCCCAATTTTGAGTTGCCCCCACCAGGAGTTGGCCAAGGTGTTCAGCGTCAGGGCGTTCTGCACGGTGTACACCGACCGGATCTGCAGGTGGTCCTGCAGGTTCTGGCCGACGCCCTCCATGGACTTCACCACTGGGATGCCAAACTTAGCTAGCAACGCCGATGGTCCCAGCCCCGAGAGCTGCATCAGGTGCGGCGTACCAACGGCACCTGCGCACAGCACGACCTCCTTGCGGGCGGTGAGCGAGGCCCGTTGCCCTTCTCGTATTACCTCTAGACCACGGCAGGCCGTTATGCCATGCGCGTCGCTCACCAGCAACAACTTGCAGGCCTGTGTCTGAGTCCAGATGGCGAGATTTTTCCGGCGCCGCACGTCGGCATTGAGGAATGCCTTGGAGGTATTCCAACGCAACCCCGATTTCTGGTTGACTTCAAAGTAGCCCACGCCTTCGTTATTGCCCGCGTTGAAGTCATCGCTCCGGGGAACACCAGCCTGTTGCGCCGCCTGGGCAAACGCATCTAGCAAATCCCATCGCAGGCGCTGCCGCTCCACACGCCATTCGCCCTGCCCGCTATGAAAATCAGCAGTAGGAAAGCTTTTGTTCTGGTTATTCGCATCCAGCCGGTGGTGCCACTCGTGTTGCTTGAAGTAGGGCAAGCACGACGCCCAACTCCACTGCGGGTCACGTAGCTGGTCGGCCCACGCGTCGTAGTCGCGCGACTGGCCGCGCATGTAGATCATTCCGTTAATGCTTGAGCAGCCACCCAGCGTCTTGCCGCGCGGGTAGATCAACGATCGGCCGTTAAGGCCGGGATCAGGTTCAGTGCGGAAGCACCAGTCGGTTTTGGGGTTGTTGATGCAGTAAAGATAGCCAACGGGTATGTGGATCCAAGGGTAGTTGTCGCGGCCACCGGCTTCTACCAGCAGCACCGAATTTTTGGAGTCTGCACTAAGCCTGTTTGCCAGCAGGGCGCCAGCCGTCCCACCACCTACGACGATGTAGTCATAGCTAACCGCAGTCATGCCAAACCCACCAGGTTTGCGTCAATGAAGAGCCCAATAGTCGTCATTTTCAAAATCCTTTGCCGTCCCTTACATGTAATGACATCATATCTGCGTTTATTCTACTTTTGTAAGGGTTTATCCTTATTCTCCTGCAAATTTTTGTGTTTTACAGTTCATCCTGTCATGACAACAAGTACTGTTTCATGTCATTGGGCTGACCAGACAGCCATTTTTTCAACATCAATCGAGGAGTCAAAATGAGGCGTGAATTTCTAAAAACAGCTGTCGCCGCGGGCGCCGGAATGGCGTCACTGAACGCATTTGCACAAACCGCAAGCGCAGTCGGCCTGCGTGGCAACCCAAACGACACTTACGTCATGAACGTGATGGTCAGCGGGGTGGAGTACTGGTTCCCCGTCTACGAGATGTTTAAGCAATTGGGCAAGTCACTGGGTGTGAAAACCCGTTACACAGGTACGCCGGAATACGATGTCAATAAGCAAATAGCAACTTTTGAGCAGCAACTCGCCAGAAAGCCCGCTGGAATCTTTCTGCACCCCATGAATCCCGATCCATTCATCGAGCCAATCGCTAGGGCCGCTTCAATGGGGATCCCGGTTGTAACTTTTGCTGCAGACTCACCTAACTCAAAACGCGTTTCATTTGTCACGTCAGATAACCACCGTGAAGGTGTGGCTGCAGCAGATGCTATTGCCGCCGCGATGGGTGGAAAGGGTGAGTATGGCGTCTTGGAAAATCCAGGACAGGACAACCACGAGCGCCGAATCA
The DNA here is from genome assembly GCA_945869165.1 of Comamonas sp. lk. Lineage (GTDB taxonomy): Bacteria > Pseudomonadota > Gammaproteobacteria > Burkholderiales > Burkholderiaceae_C > Allorhodoferax. The sequence goes on from CAMBNY010000024.1 coordinate 36,179, forward strand.
CCGCCTTTATCGATCGAATGAAATCGAATCACCCCAACATGAAACTGGTGGGTCGAGCAGCGTCAAATACAGACGCGAATAAAGCTTACCAAGCTGTTCTGAGCATGCTGCAAGCAAATCCCAATCTTGGCGCATTGTTTATGCCAGAAGCAACCACTGCATTGGGTGCAGCACAAGCAAAAGTGGAATCGAAAAAAGACATCAAGGTGATGTGCTGTGACGTCAATGCCAAGATACTTGACATGATCAAATCGGGCGATGTGTTTGCTTCAATTAACCCTAACCAAGGGATGCAAGGCTTCGCTGGCATGATGCTCCTTTTCATGGCGAAAAATACACAACTAATTGATCCGATGAATGACGCAAAGAGGTCAGGCCGGAACCCCATGTCTATCCCGTTCTTGGATAATGGACTTTCAGTCGTCACAAAAGCGAATGCCGATGACTTCTACTGGGACAAGTACTTAACTCGTCGAGGAACCAAAGGCATAAACGAATAAGGATTGAGGATGCTGCTCGAGTTACGTGGAGTCAAGAAGTCATTTGGGGCAACAAATGCCCTGATTGGTGTTGATTTTTCTCTCCAAGCCGGACAGATTCATGCAGTCTGTGGCGAGAACGGCGCAGGGAAATCAACCTTGATGAAGGTGATCGACGGCATCCTTCAACCCGATGTTGGGCAAATTTTTATCGAGGGAAAGCAGGTCTTAATTAGGGATCCAGGACATGCAGCCCGCCTGGGGATTTCATTGGTACATCAGGAGATATCGCTTTGTGGGTCGGCGTCTGTAGCTGAAAATATATTTATGTACGAAATCAATCAGTCAAAACGACTGCTGATGGACTACCAAGAATTGCAGGTGCGCGCTAAGAAGATCATCAATACCTTGGACAAGGAGATCGATACATCGATAAATGTTGAAAATTTGACTCTATCAAATCAACAACTCGTCGAAATAGCGAAGGCTCTGGCGCTCGATTGCAAAATCTTGATTCTGGATGAGCCAACGACGTCGTTAACAGAAGTCGAGTCAAAGTCTCTCTTCAAAATTTTACGTAGCTTGGCCAAAGGCGGAATTGGCATCGTCTACATCAGCCACCGGATGGCTGAAATCTTTGATAACTGCTCCCATATAACCGTGCTTAGAGATGGGGCAAGTGTCTTTAATGGTTTGGTGAAAGACACAACACCAGATGAAATCATTAGCAAAATGGTAGGCCGTGAGCTAGGAAAATACTACCCTGAAAAGTCAAAAACAATTGGCACTGAACCGCTCTTTGAGGTGATCAATGTCAGCGATGCTAGTCGTGTCAATTCGGTCTCATTTCAGATATTGCCTGGCGAAATTTTAGGAATCGCTGGATTGGTGGGTGCTGGCAGGTCTGAAATTGCGAAAACCATCTGTGGCCTTACCCCAAAAACCAATGGCTTAATTAAGATCAATGGCAAGAGTGTTGATGCAAGCTCTTACCCGGCTGCGCTTTCTGAAGGAATTGCTTACCTGAGCGAAGATAGAAAGTCAGAGGGCGTGTTCTTAGATCTGAGTATTCAATCCAATATCTCCTCGATGGCGCTTAGCACCATCCAGACTACTCTGTTGAACGTGAATGTCGCTAAAGAAAAGGTCCAAGCAGAGCGACTTGGCCAGCGGTTAAAGCTAAAGGCTAGTAGTGTCACTGCCAATACTTCGAGCCTATCGGGTGGTAACCAGCAGAAAGTTGCAATCGCTAAATTGCTAGCCACGAGTCCGAAAATTATCTTTATGGATGAGCCTACTCGAGGTGTCGACGTAGGTGCAAAGGCTGAAATTCACCAAGTGCTTCGGCAACTTTGCAGCGAAGGAGTGGGGATTGCGGTCATCTCGTCTGAACTACCTGAAATCATTGGCTTATGCGATCGTACGATCGTCATTCGGAACGGTACTGTAGCGGGAGAGTTAAGTGCACGCGAAACCACTGAAGAATCTATCCTGCGCATGGCATCTGGATTAGTCTAGGAATACAAATGAAATTGCAAGCGAATAATCTTCGTGAGACTGGGCTAATAGTCATCATCGTGACTCTTTGCTTAATAATGTCTTTTGCTTCTGAGTTTTTTTTGACTTGGGAAAATATGCGAGCAATGCTGCTCTCTTTTGCGATTGAAGGAATCGTTGTTGTCGGCATGACTGTGCTTCTTATCGTGGGCGGAATTGACCTTGCTGTTGGATCGGTCGTCTGCCTGTCAATGGTGATAGTAGGTGCTTTATTTCTTCAAGGATTTGACCCCTGGACCGCAAGCCTTATCGCTGTGATAGCCAGTGCCGGTATCGGGCTCTGCATGGGTCTTTGTGTTACGAAGATTGGTTTGAGTCATTTCATCGCATCACTTGCATTTATGGTAATTGCTAGGGGTTTGAGCTTAGCCATTACGCAAGGAACCCCTCAATCACTTTTCGCGCTTCCACCAGAGTTCAAATTAATCGGACAAGGGACGATTTATGGAATCCCAGTCGTGATCTTAATTTTTGGCTTTATAGTTGTAGTCAGCGACTACATATTGCGCAATTCAGTTTTATTTCGCAAAGTTTTTTATACAGGAAGCAATGAGCGCGCAGCAATGAACGCTGGTATCGATGTGAATAGCGTCAAGCTTTGGGTTACCGTACTTTGTGGAACCATGTCGGGAATCGCTGGCGTCGTCTACACCGCGCGGTTTGGTGCGGCTACGCCGACCTTTGGTGTGGGTATGGAGTTAAATGTCATTGCGGCGGCCGTCATTGGTGGAGCAAGCTTAAAGGGTGGCTCAGGAACGATTTACGGTGCGGTGTTGGGCTTGGCACTACTTTCTGTGGTTACAAGCTCGTTAATCTTGTTGGATGTTTCGGTCTATTTTCAAGATGTTATCAAAGGGGCGATTCTGCTGATAGCGGTTTCTTTAGATCACTGGATTAATTCAAGAAAACAATCAAATTAGCAATCATCCATGTCCAACCTATCCTGTATCAACTCTTCCTTTTATTGGTCATTGAGCATGAAGATACGGTAAAGATTTCTTAACAGGCTGAAATTTTGGCTATCGGACCTGATAGACAACTGGGGTAAATTGGGCTGTAGTTACCGGTCATCTATCAATCACCGGTCATGCCGCGGCTCCAGTCTTAGAGATTTGCGATCTGCCTGCTCCATTGCGATCGCTGGCAACTAGGGATCGACCGGCTGCCCCTAACTAGGCCAAAAGTGCCTCAACCCCTTTGGCCTCAACCATTTGCAATAACTTTGCTGCGGTCCCACTGGGGTGCTTGTTGGCGGCGGGAGACTCCCATTTTTGCACTGTCGATACGCTCACATTGAGCATCGTTGCGAAAACCGCTTGGCTTGCTTTCACAATCGTTGTGCGGATGGCCACAACACGCTCTGGCGTGAAGGAAGGGGGCGCTTCGCACAGCGCCCGTATGCGAGCCATGTCTGTTTTAGACATGACGCC